>CAYFVL010000164.1:0-13616 GCA_964346405.1 uncultured Fibrobacterota bacterium | reverse complement strand
GGGCGAAAAGCGCCCGTATTAATTCTTGGCAATTGTCGGTCGCCACACTAGCCCAAGTTTCGCGTTTCCGATCCACGGAATCGCCAAAAAAGTCTGCATTGATTAACGCCGCACATTAGACATTTCCATTATGTTGTACAGTCGAGCATTACGATCGTACGTTTCTCTGAGTGCTTGAGGAATTATCGGTAGCCATAGAAGTATCTTTTTTGCGGCGTAGGGGAACATGCGATTTAGCGGTCCCACCCGTGAGCAACCGGCAAAGCCGGATTTTCACAGCCAAATGTGGAGTGACTCAAAATCCATACCCCAAAAGTTTTTTTTCGATCTGCCCCAGATCTTCTTCAGTGAGCTGGAATGACAATGCCGCGGCGTTCTCTCGAGCTTGTTCGGCATTTCGAGCACCGACAAGAGCCGCGGTTATTGCGGGTTGCCGCACCGTCCATTGTATCACGAGCTGCGCAAAGGTCGCATTATGCTTTCTGGCTATCGGCTCCATTTCGGCAAGCATGCTATTGATTTTTTTTATTGACTCCGGGCTGAAATCCGAATTGTTTTTTCGATGATCGTCCTCGGCAAACTCATAGTCAGGAGTGATTTTGCCGGTCAAAAGACCTCGCTGCAAGGGACTGTAGGCCAGCATTCCCACGCCAAATTCACGACAGCAGGCGACCACCGAATCCTGGGCCTTTCGCTTGATCATGCTATAAGGCTGCTGCGCCACTATGATTGGGAAGTATTTCCGGCATTCGGCGATCTCCTCGGCGGCAAAATTACTGACCCCGGCGGCTCTGATTTTGCCGTCACGAACAAGCCGATCCATCGCCTCCATGGTTTCATCCAGCGGCGTGGTATGATCTCGCCAGTGGCACTGGTATACATCGATCATATCGGTGCCCAGTCGTCGGAGGCTCTGCTCACATTCCCATACAACACTATCTTTTCGTGAGTTCTTGTAAATCGATGCCGGTCGTCCCTCATTATCGTGCGTGTCGAAATGAAATTCACCTTCATCCAAATCCCATCGCAGGCCGTACTTAGTGAGGATACGGACCTTATCACGCATTCCCTTTATCGCTTTGCCGACGATCGCCTCACTCAAACCGAATCCATAGGCAGGCGCCGTATCGATAGCGGTGATTCCCTCATCAAGAGACGCCTTTATAGAGTCGATAGCCTTCCGTTCGTCGGTTCCACCCCACATCCATCCACCGATTGCCCAGGTCCCCAACGTGATTGCCGAAACCGATATGTCGCTGTCCCCGATTTTTCGTATTTCCATAGCTGAACCCCTTATCATAAGGATACCGTTTATTTGCCCCCGTCACTATTCTATCCGGGAAAATAATGCTTATCACACCGAGGGACCGTCCAGTATCTCACCATACCGACGGCCAAGTCTATATTTTGCGGTTTGCCGCTTCTCCCGACTGGGAGACCATTCGATTCCGTTCATAAAAGGGGGACTCTCATGAATCATGCGAATTACGATACACCCCGGCTCTTTTTGGAGCGTCTCGAAGACCGGCATTTCGACAATCTTTACCAACTCCTTTCGAACGAAAAAGTACACAAGCATTTCCCTAAAACTCTGAACAGGCAAGAAAGTGGGCTTTTCCTGCGGAAAGTGCGAACTCGCTACTTTCGTGACGGATTCAGCTTTCGAGCGGTCATTCGTAAAGAAGACAAACAGTTTGTGGGCATCTGCGGACTGCTCAAACAGACCATTGACGGCAAGGAGGAGGTAGAAGTCGGGTATCGGATTCAGGATACTTTCTGGGGGAATGGATACGGCCCCGAAGCCGCATGGGTCTGCATGGAATTCGCTCGTGACGTTCTGCATCGAGATAGTGTTATCTCCCTCATTCGACCCATGAACATACAGTCGATACGTGTGGCAGAGAAGAACGGAATGATCTATGAGCGCGATACCATTTTCCACGGACTGGCTCATCGGGTGTACCGCCGACGACTTGTCTCAAGCCAATGATAATTGGCATCGAATTTGGACACACACTGCTTGTCTGTGCCTTTTTGATTACCATTTCCACAATTAATTAATTAAGTGCGGTATGACTCAAAAACATCGAAACGAGCTGCACTCGATCGTTCGAAAAAAACGGGTGATAAGGATTCGATCCGGCTCCATGATGTGCTCTCGCGCTACTCTATTCCTTCTCCTGTGCGCCGGACTCAGCCTTTCCGAGCCCTCCTCGATCAGGCCGTTCACCACGGATGAATGCACCCTTGTTGATGAAGGCCCGCCGGAAGATCCGGACGCGTGGTGCCACTGTTGTGTCGCACACGACCTCAACTACTGGAAGGGCGGAACCTGGCGCGAAAAGGAACTCGCGGATATCCAATTCCGACGATGCATTGCCGCGGCCGGATACCCGGATCGAGCCCGGGTCATGTACAACGCGGTCCGCATTTGGGGTGGCGCCTATCTTCCGTTTGTATGGCGTTGGGGTTATGGTTGGAGATACGGACGCGGGTACAAAGAGCTGACTCCATCCGAAAAAATCGCGGTCGAAAGGATGCTTATGCACGAGGAAACCCTTCAAGCCCTCGATCACGCATGTACAAAGGAAAATAAAAGCAACGAAGAAGACTGAGTCGGCTTCTCTGCGTTCTCGATTTCTTTACCAGAGGCTACAAAACAAGTACCGGTGGGTATGGCATTCACAAACTACGTTCAATCCATGGCTCAATCATATCCCATGCGTCTTCGACACTCAACCGTTCCAGACTCTCTCGTGGGTTGATGCCCTCGGGCACGCCGCGAGACCCCACGTTTGCGGCGGTCCAGAGCGGAAAGCCTTTCATGTGCCGACGGACAACGAGGGTATGCTCACCCATCGGCCCATTCCGACGTTCGTCGGTGGGACCGAATATGCCTACTGTAGGAGTACCGAAACAGGCGGACAGATGCATTAGCCCGGAATCGTTGCACACGGCAATTGAACAGCGGCCAAGAAGCGCGGCGGTTCGACGAAGCGAAACCGGTTGGACTATATGCCCGGGCTGTTTCATGCCGTCTACTACCTTCTGCTTTATTAGAGCCTCATCGGGTCCACCGAATAGAAGTACCCGGGCGGATAACTTCTGGGAAAGCGCATCGGCCAAGCCGGCGAACTTCTCCGCCCCCCACCGTTTCGCGTCCATACCGTGTTCCGCACTCGACCCGGCATGAACTCCAATGTAGCGATCGGCATCGAGAGAAGACAGATACTCACCGGCCCAGGCTTCATCCTTTTCATTGCACAACACAGGAAATGACAAGGGCTCTTCCCCGGGATCTATATCGACCAGTTTCCGGAGCAAAGAGATGTTCTGTCGAACATCGTGAAGCGTTTCATCCACCTTGACCGCGTCTGTGCGAAGAAAGGCCATTTTGCCGACCGGTTCTTTTGTATATCGAAAGGCGATCCGTTTGGGAATGCCGGCGAGAAACGGGAGGAGATTGTATTCCCGGCGATTCTCCGGGAAAAAATTGAGTGAGACATCGAACCGGGCACGACGAAGGGTTTGTACGATTTCAATCTTTGCGGAAAATGCCTTCGTTTTGGTGGGATCGAGAACATGAATGCCGTCCCACAGAGAATCACCTTCGGCAAAATCGAGAATGCCGCGGCGAAGGCCGAGCAGATGAAGCGACAAATCGGGGCGTCGTCTTTTCAGGGCGACGCAGGCGGGATAAAACATCAGATAGTTCCCGATGCCGATCGGACATATGCACAGAATTTTCATTCAAGTTTCTCGCGTATTTTGTAAATCCGTTCGGGAGAAACATTGATAATCAGCTCCCCTAGAAGCCCCATACTGACAAACTGAATTCCCATTATTATCGCACCTACCGACAGAAGCGTGAGCGGTCGAATACGCATCTCACCGGTGATTGCCCACTGCACGCCGAAATACCCCAGAACCGCGCACCCTGTGAGGCTCAGGAACAGGCCCAGCAGCCCAAAAAGATGAAGTGGACGTTTTAAATAGGTGCGCAGGAACATTAGTGTCAGAAGGTCGAAAGCACCATTGAGAAATCTGTTCCACCCGTATTTGGTGCGTCCGAACTTTCTCGGATGATGCGGCACAACCATTTCGGTGACTTTGTATCCGTCCCAATGGCCCAATACCGGGAGATATCTATGTCGCTCTCCGTAAATGTCGAGACTCTTGGCGGCATCGGCACGGTAGGCTTTGAACCCGCAATTGAAATCGTGAAGGTGCAGACCCGAGGCGAAAGAGGTTACGGCATTGAAAAACTTTGACGGCAGGTTTTTGGAGAATACCGGATCGTAGCGTTTCTTTTTCCAGCCGGAGACGATATCCCACCCATCATTGATTTTTTCAATCATACCGGGTATAGCGATGGGATCATCCTGCAGGTCGGCATCCATGGTAATGATCGTGTCCCCCTGTGCGACTTTTATGCCTTCACTGAGTGCCGCGGCCTTTCCGTAATTTCGGCTGAACCTGATAACCTTCACTTTTCCGGGAAACTCGGCATGAAGCCCCCGACAGACTTCGTACGACGCATCCGTGCTGCCGTCGTCGACCAGAACTACCTCGTACGATTCGCTCGAAAGCGCACTATCGATGGCCTGCATCAAGTGCGGCAGACTCTCGGATTCATTATAGAGCGGTACCACGATTGATATCATCTTATGCCGCCGTTTTCCTATGTGATAGTTTATTCGTGATAAAAAACAGTCCTCCGAGCATGCTTACTCCGATTCCGGTTAACGACGCGAGAAATTCCATGATGACCGGTTCCTCTGGAGCCTCGGGACTGAAGCCGGCCAGCAGAAAGAGGGTACCCCCGACACCTTCTTTGACTCCGAAAGGCAACGGTATCAGCATTAGAATCGCCAGGAAGGGTACGAATATGAAAAAATACTGAAAATTACCCATCGTGAGAAGCCCCATCGCCTGTGCGCAACACACATGGACAAGTATCCTCAGGAACTGTATCAGTGCCGCGGTACCCGCAACCGGTGCGAGTATATGCCGATCATCGACTTCAAGCGCTACTCCCCGTGCCATGGCTTCTATCGAAGCTTTAGCGGGGATCGGTAAAGCGTGAAGCACCTGAAAACTGAGTTTTTGAACTCTGCGGGAAACAAGAAAGGCGCACACCAGGCCAAATCCCAGAAATGCCGCTCCCAGCCCCAGTACGGCCGTCAATAATCGACTTTCGTCGAGCATCCCCTGCATAAGCAAAACCGCACTCCCGGCCATCGCAAACCCAAGCATCGCCCACAAACCCGCGAATCTATCGAGAAATGTAGCCGCCAATCCCGCCCGCGCATCTTCGCGTCTCGAACGGATAAGTGCTACCTTTACTGCATCACCCGCAACCATCCCAAGCATGAAGTTGTTGAAAAACATCCCGATATAGTACAGTAAGAAAACCCGGCGGAACGGGAGATTCACTTTGCGATTATGAAGAAGGAGTCGCCATTGTGCCGCTCCGATAATGCCGCTTATGAGGAAGATTGCCGCGGCCACAACCAACCAGAACCGGTCGGCCCGGACAACCGCATCGATAATATTCCGCCAACCCAGTCGATGGATAATAAACCAGACGACCAGAGCGGTGATCAGGAGTTTCAGAAGAGTTAGCGTGCGTTTACGCCAGGGATTTGTTTCAGCCATTTCTCCACCTTATCGGCACTGCCGGCCCAGGAAAAGGTCTGCGCCCATTCCCGCCCCCCCTTTTCCAGCATTTTTCTTTTTCGCGGGGTAGTGATAAGTGTTCGGATCGCATCAGCCATTGATTCCACGTTGTTGGTCTTGTATAACAGACCGGTTTTATCATTAATTACCGAATCCCGCAGCCCCGGAGCATCGTTGGCAACAACCGCGGTACCGCACGCGTTGGCCTCGATATTGGTAATTCCCCACCCCTCCTTATATGAAGGATTCACGTACACGGAGGCACGACGATAAAGATCCACCTGAGCGCCACGGTCCACAAAACCCATAAACCGAACATGTTCCGAAAGCCCGAGTTCTCCGGCCTGTGCCCGCAACCGGGACTCGTCGTCGCCGGAACCGGCTATTGCCAGACGAACCGGAAGATTGGAGTCCCGCAGCATCTTCACGGCGGTCAAAAGGGCCGAAACGTTCTTGTATCTTTTCAAGCGCCCGGCATAAAGTATCAAATTTTCGTCCTTTTTGATGCTGTGAGCCGGTTTGTAGATATCCGTATCCACACTGTTTTCGATTACCGTAATATTGCGTCGATCAAAACCGTGGTGCACCAACTCATCCGCCGTACTCTTTGAAACCGTACAGCAGGGCACCCCTCGATACCCCCAGGGGCTGAGCTTTTCGAGAAGAAGGACATAGGCTGCAAGAGGCGGCGCGGCAAGTTCAAAAACAGTTCTTCCGAAAAGATGGTGAAAAAATACACCACAGTTTTCAGACGGATACCACTTGGGGGTAAAAAACGGAATTTTGTTTACATCGTCGATGATGACATCGAAACGATGACGTTTCTTCAGATACCGAATGAATACCGGCGCCTCCCAATTGAAGGTAAGGGTGTGGCCCCATCGGTATACAGTGACACCGTTGATCTCCTCCAGTGGAGTCGATCCCGGGTATCGGGTCGTCAGCAAGTAAACCGTATGACCACGAGCAACAAGCCGCTCAAACAGCTCGTGGAAATGAACCTCGGCCCCCCCGGCTTCGGGATGCCGTATATCGCGCCAATTCAATACCAGAATATTCATGACGCTAAAAGCTACATTATACCGGGACCGGCGTTCACATATTTCTGGACATGCCCACGAAATCCGAACGATCCCGAAACGGCAAATTGTGGACAAGTGACGCAGTTACAAGGAGTTATGCCATTTCCCACTTCACCCCTGCTTAACGGAAATATCAGGCGTAACCCGCTTCTTCAAAATATCCTCGACCACCGAAACCTGTGTCATCCCGGAAAAGGCGCAACCGGCACAACTGCCCACGAACCGGATCAGAACGGTGTTTCCATCGACATCGATCAGCTCACAGTCTCCCTTGTCTTTCTGAAGCACGGGACGAATTTCTTCGTCGAGAGCCTTCTTTATAGCTTCGATTTTCTGAAGATTGGTCATGTTTTTGGGGGTTTCGGGCTCTTTCTTCTCCGTGGTGAGCCCCTGCGTTTTCAGAAGGATTTCTTCTATTTGGGGAATACATCCTCCACACCCACCACCGGCCTTGGTGTAGTTTGTTACCTCTTCGACGGTGGTCAGGTTGTTCTCTCGGATTGCGTGCTCGATTTCTTTGTCGGTGACATTGAAACAACTGCACACCAACACGCCCTCTTTATCCGGCGGCTGCGTGCTTTTCCCGCCCGACCGGTAGTATTCGATCGCGGCTTCGAGCGCCTCCTGACCCATAACACTGCAATGCATTTTTGCCGGAGGAAGGCCTCCGAGGCTGTCGGCGATTTCTTTGTTCGTTATCTTTTTCACTTCATCGAGCGTTTTCCCTTTGCACAGCTCGGTGAGAGCACTGGAGGAGGCAATTGCGCTGCCGCACCCAAACGTCTTGAACTTTATGTCCTTAACACGGCCGTTTTCATCCAGCTTGAATGTCAAACGCAGAGCGTCACCACATTTGATATTACCTACCTCGCCGACACCGTCGGGATTCTCGACCTCTCCAACGTTTTTGGGATTCAGGTAATGCTCGCGTACTTTTTCAGAATAGTCCCACATGTGTTTTTCTTCCCTTCCAACGAGTCCATGCGAATACCGTGAATTTTGCTGTGTTCCCGGCCCGTCTTGACCCGGCACTTTATACTCGGAATCATCAGCCGGCGAATTGCAGGCTGAATGAGTCACTTTCTCGGTCCGATTTCGAGAAGCGGCTTGGGAACCTGCTTTGAGACACCGAATGCCGCCAGAGCCACTTTCCGAAAGTCCGCGGTCTTCCGATCGACCGTTTCCCCATCAACAGGAATACGGCCGGCGGCCATACTGGAGTGTCCCCCGCCTTCTCCGCCAAGCAATTTTGCTATCTTGTGCGCCTTCTCACCGGCGTTTTTCCCTTCGGTGGCGCGGACACTGAAAAAAATGTGATTTCGAAACATACCCGAACAGACCATGAATTCAATACCACTGAGAGAATGGAAAAGATCTGCAATCTCGGCAATATGATCCGGAGTGGATACGGACCCAAGATGGGTGTATCCGAAATGTTTGTACGTCACCATGGCTTCTGTAGCTCGATGAAGAACGCGGAAGTACTCCGAGTCACGATCGGGAGACTCGATCTGGGCCAGGACATGATGGTCTATCAGATCGAACAGCATTTTATAGCAATCCAGGTCCTCGGGTGATGAATTTCGAGCCATTTCATTCGTATCTGTTTTTATACCGTAGAACAGGGCGGTCGCGATATCGGGTTCGAGCGGGCATTTTGCCGCTTCGAGGTATTTTGTTACCAAGGTAGAAGTCGCTCCCAGATCGGCACGAATATCATGGAAAAACGGCACGTCCGGCCCCGCGACATGGGGATGATGGTCCAGAACGACATCGATTCGCAAATTCGGAGGCAAAGACAGATTTCCCATTTTCGGAAATGTATCAACCAGGACGACCCGATCATAATCCGTCGGCTCGGCCAGAGTCAGCGGGATGGTTTCGATATCGAGGAATCGAATCATCGCACGGTTTTCGGCTCGACCGACAAACCCGCCGAATGCTATAATGGAAGTACCGAGTCCTTTGGTTTCCAATAGCTTCGTAATACCGAATGCCGAAGCCAGACAGTCTGGATCGGGGTAATCGTGGGTCACGACCAGTACTGAAGTACCGCCGTCCATGCGTTGCATGAGTTCATTCACTTTGGCTTCGTAATCTACTTCAATTGCCATAATATGAACCGTAATTACTTCCCTTCACGTGTCCGTTTTCAGGCCGATACCTCCGGTCTTCTCCACTGCACTCACGACCACCGGCGGTACTCCCCAAGGCACGTATTATATTCACGTATGTTGAGCATTCACTGGAGTTTGCGCTCAATTCACCGTTTCACTTTCGGCCACGGTTTTTATCTTTGCGACACTCTTCCAGGTTCTTATGCAAAACTCCTACCGTACATGCGGCGAACGTTCGATACCGCATCCCATCTATCTATTCCACACAATCCGCCGGACAAGACCACCGGCCGCAAGATCACAAATATAAATCAATGGAATCAATCTTCCGGAAGACGTTACAGATATGCGATATGCAGTAATCTCGGACATTCACGGTAATGTCGACGCGCTCGAAGCGGTTCTCACCGATATCGAATCCCGAGAAGTGGATACAACGGTGTGTCTCGGGGATATCGTTGGATACTATCCCGACCCTGAACTTTGTGTGCAACTGGTGAAGGAACACGTGGCGTATTCTATCGCCGGAAATCACGATTATGCCGCTATCGGCCGCATCGATCACCATAATTTCACCTATTTTGCTTTCGTTGCGATGGAATGGACGAAACAGAATATCAGTGAAGAATCTCAACAGTTCCTGGAATCACTGCCGGTTTCCATGCAGATGGATGGGATGTTCTTCGCTCACGCCTCCCCGAGTGATCCCAACGATTTCAGCCGATATATTTTCCCCGACAGCGAAGAAAACATATTTGAGGCATTCAGCAGTCTTGTTCATCAGGTGAATTTTATCGGGCACACTCATTGGCCTTCGATTATGCTGCAGGAAGAGGATAAAATTATCCTTCATGCCGACCCAACCGTTGAGGTGCACGATGGACAATACTACCTCATAAACGTGGGGAGTGTCGGTCAGCCGCGCAACTATGATCCGCGGGCGAGCTACGCGGTATATGACACCGAAGCCGGCAGTCTCGAGCTTATACAGGTCGAATATGATTTCACGGTCACACAACAAAAGATTATTGAACACCAATTGCCGGGATTTCTCGCATCTCGTCTGGCCAAAGGGCGGTAACTATCGTGTCGGACCTCCGATCTCGAGTCGAACGGGAACTCGTACCATTTGTAGAAAAGCCCATGCGCTATACCGGTGGTGAGCTGAACATCGTGAAAAAAAACCTGTCGGAGGTGTCGCTTCACGGTGTTCTCTGTTTTCCCGAGGTGTACGAAATAGGCATGTCCCATCACGGGAGTCAGATTCTCTACCACCTGGTAAACGGATGCCGGCGATGGGCCATGTCGCGCAGCTACACGCCATGGCTTGACGCCGAAGACATTCTACGTGATAAGAGTCTTCCTTTGTATGATCTGGAGTATTTCCGCCCCCTGAGCGAGGCGGACTGGCTGGGCTTTTCGGTCCAGTATGAGCTTCAATTCACAAACATTCTCACCATGCTTGACCTCTCGGGCATTCCTCTGCGCGGTATCGCGCGCAACGAATCGCATCCCGTCGTAATCACGGGAGGACCGAGTATAACGAATCCCGAGCCTATCGCGGAGTTTATCGATGCGGCGGCAATCGGAGACGGTGAAGAAACCATCGTTCGCATTTGTGAAACACTCGAGCGTGCCAGGGCTCTTTCGGTAGAACGAGGACGTGTTCGGGAAATGCTCTCGAAAATTCCAGGCGTCTATGTTCCTTCATTGTATGAGACGACACGCGAAAAAGGTCGAGTAGTCGCCAATTTCACAGAGCCCGTCCATGCAGCTAAAATTCAAGAGACCGCTTCGGAAAACTATCCCACCCGTCCGATTGTTCCTCTCATCAATGTGATACACCAACGGCTGTCGGTGGAGGTGATGCGCGGATGTACACGGGGATGTCGCTTTTGTGCCGCCGGCATGCAGTATCGGCCGATACGCGAACGGGCTGTCGGTGATATCCTGGACCAGATCGCCGAAAGCGTCCGAACCACCGGTTGGCGTGATGTGGGCCTTCTCAGTCTTTCCACGGCCGATTACAGCCGTCTGGACGACCTTCTTACCGAAATCTCTTCGATGCGTAAAGATGCGGGAATCGGGGTCAGTCTGCCGTCTACGCGAATTGACGCAATGGACGAGGCACAACTGGATCGTTTGCGAGAAGTCTCCTCGATGTCGTCGTTTACAATCGCTCCGGAAGCCGGATCGCAACGCCTGCGGGACATGATCAACAAGGATTTTACCCAAGAATCCATTCTGAAAACCGTGCGTACCCTCCTTGCCCGCAACGTGCAGACTCTGAAGCTCTATTTCATGATCGGCCTGCCCGGGGAAACCCGGGAGGATATCGAAGCGATCGTTGGATTGGTGCGGGATATTGCCCGGGAGGTCCGAAGTAAAGGGAAACGTCGTTCGGTGAATGTGGCCATATCTCCCTTTTCCCCAAAACCGCACACGCCGTTCCAGTGGGATGCGATGAATTCGCCGGATCTTCTTCTGGAGAAAAGTCGATTTATCAAAACGGAGCTTCGAACGCTCCGCAATGTCAGGGTATCCTATCGCGATCCGCTGATCACCCGGCTTGAAACGGTTATGGCGCGAGGTGATCGGGAAGTTGCCGATGTTGTTGAGGCGGCCTGGAGAGCGGGAGCCCGGTTCGACGGGTGGGATGAATGCTTTTCCGCCGAACGATGGGAGGACGCGGCGCGATCTCTCGGGGTTTCGCTCGACCGATATCTTGGAGAATTCAACGAAATTGAGACACTCCCCTGGGATGTTGTCTCTATCGGTGTGACCAAAAAGTTTCTCAAAGAAGAGCGAGAACGCTCGGTTCAGGGCATTCCCTCGCCGGATTGCCGAAAAGACGTATGCACTACCTGCGGTGTCTGCGGTCCCGTCACAAACCATTTTGCCGCCCCTCGCCAATCGAGTGCGGTACTTCCTCGATCGATTCAGTACGGAAGAGCCACAAGCCGTCGATTATTCTTCCGCTGGATTTATCGAAAAGGCCGTGAGGTGCGCTTTCTTTCTCATCTCGATATGGTAGCAATCGTTCTCCGCGCCGTCTCGGCTTCCCGTATCCCGGTCGTATTCTCAGAGGGATACAACCCTCATCCCAAAGTGGCATTCGGTCCGCCTCTGGGCATGGGGATTATGGGTGAACGGGAAGCGTTCGATATGATTTGCGAAGCCCCTGTCGACCGCCCGGTCGATACGCTTGCCCCATGGTTGCCCGAGGGACTGGAGATCGTGGAAATCCATCGGCTGTCCGAGAAACCGATTTCCCTGAGTGCCTCCATCGCTGCCGCCGAATATACCTTCATCCCTCTAACCGGCACCTCCCATGCGGAACTGCACGATGCAGTCGCAACCGTCATGGGGCAAACCGAACTAATCCGGGTCAAGGAGCGAAAAGGGAAAACAATTGAAAAGGACATGCGTCCCTTGATACACGAACTGGAACTTACCGGCAATACAGCCCAACCAATCCTGCGGGCCCTGCTCTGGGCCGCCCCCGGAAAAACCTGCCGTCCCGACGACCTCCTGTCGTTCTTCCCCACCCCCCGCCCTACTACCGATTTCCTGATTACGCGGGTGCGGTGTTTTACGGCGGAGTCGGAAGGGCTTTCGGCTATTTGACGGTTCCGTGATATATATATATTCACACACATGGATCACCGCTGAAACATCGGGCCCGGAGGATTTGCGGGAGGTGCCTGAGCGATACCTTTCCGAGGAATGAGGGAATCCGACAGAGGTGCAAACAAAAGGTTTTACACTATTTAGTGCTTGTCCGAAAAGTCCCTAAAACGGACGCTGAGCCTGTCGAAGCGCCCGTTTTAGGCTGAAATCGCCGGTTTGCTTCATCAATCCGAGCGAAAACAGGACTTTTCGGACGGACACTATTTAACCCAGGTTTCGCGCAAACAAATCGGGAGATATACATGAAAATGCCACTCGCGTTCTTTATCCTGGCTCTTCAGATCGCCGTTCCGGCCAATCCCTACCTCAAGAACCCAATCGCCGATATCATCAAGACCGGCTTTGAGGCATCCTCCGACAGAGGGATGTGGAACCTCGAGTTCGGGTTCGACGTGTGGAAAGCCAAAGTCGTCGATCGCGAAGGAATGCTTGCTTCGGAGCGGTCCCTGGGTGATTTTTCCGGGTACGATGTGATCTGGTGGGAGATCATCTCTGATCATAACTGTGTCTCATATGTATCTTCAAATTACCGAAACGGTCCTCTCTTTCTTCTTTTGCAGGGGTACAAGGGACCTTCCGGTTGGAATATCAGACGCATAGAACAAGTTGACAATATCAAACACTTCATTCCGCTACAGACCGGCCCTGAGAACGTTTCAGGATCCGACAGATCAAATTCAACCGGTCGAGCATCCGCATTTTCATCATGGGATTTTAGAGAACTATCCCGTACCATGAGAAGTCTACAGTTTGAGATCAGGCGACTTTCGGCGGCTGTCGATATCCTGTCGAAGCAAAAGCGTGCAACTGTGGTGGATTCCGTGGGTTTGGATAGTGCATCAACTAATGAGTGAACGTAAAAGCCGACATTCACCGCAATACCAAAGTAGATCTGCCCGACGAACAACTATAACCTGAATCGAGCGATTCTGAGTGAGGAAATGGCGTAATCTCATGAGACGAGACGGGTTGAAGGAATCGCAGTGCATACCCACTAGCCCAAGTTTCGCAATCAACTCACGGCATTATGCGTAAGCTGTTGCACGAT
>CAYFVL010000163.1:0-13686 GCA_964346405.1 uncultured Fibrobacterota bacterium | reverse complement strand
GTGCGAGATTGACTTAGAAAAAGCGCAGGGGTATCCGGGGAGATACCTTGAGCCCCGCCCGGCGGGACCGTTAGTTGATTGCGAAACCTGGGTTAAACCGTGCTGCTTATTATACACTGTGGCTGTTCATCACTTTGTGCCACCATCTCCCGCACGGGCACTTCACCCGGCAATACATCGAACATTTCGTATGCCCTCCGGTCCTGGCGGAGCGTGCTGCGTCGATACCACAGATTGCTCACAAGCGTAAGCACGGGGTTATGCAACCGACGAATATGCGCCCAGACTCTGTGCAGAATCCCGCCATAGCTATAAAAAACACTAAAACAGGAGTCTTTCTCCTCCAACATTTCGCTCCATGAAAGATGGTTGTACCGGGCAACCGGGAAGGTCAAGGTGTAATATTTCCAGTCTCCGGGAAAACCGTTCAGAATGATACGATCCGATGCCTCCATCTCCTCCCAAAGGCGTGTGCCGGGAAGGGGAGTCAGGAACAGGACGTTAATCGCATCCAGACCGTAATGCCGAGCAGTGGAGGCGATTTCTTTGCCGATATGTTTTTTGTCAATATCCAGACCTATGATGAACGAACCGACCACAGCGATGCCATAGTGCTGAATACGTCGAGTCGCGGCCTTGATATCCTTGAGCTTCCGGATGTTAAATGATTTGTGTATCTCCTTGAGGCCTTCGGTCGAAACCGATTCGAAACCGACAAAAACGCCAATACAACCGGCTTTGGCCGCCAGCGAGAGGAGTTCTTCATCCTCTCCGAAATTCATGGTAACCTGCGCGATCCACCTCTTGCGGATTCCCGATTCGATCATTGCGCGAAGAAGATCTTTTGTGCGTGAAATGTGCTCTTTTCTCGTCCCGATAAAGTTATCATCAACTACAAGGACCAGCTTTTCCCTGATCGTTCGGAATTCGTCAATAATTTTGGGAATTGGACGTCGTCGGTAATGCCTTCCGTTAAAAGCTGTAACGCTACAGAAATTGCAGGAGAGTGGACAGCCGCGAGTGGTCTGTATCGAGCCGAATCGATACCCATCGGGAAGCAAATCATGACGCGCAACCGGAGATTTCGAAAGATTTTCTTGCGTGCCGCTGTAGACCGGTTTCAATTCTCCGTTCGCTTTGTCGGTCAAAACATCAGACCATATGCTTTCCGCCTCGCCGGTGACAACCGAATCAACATAGCGGGAAGCTTCTTCGGGGCACATGGTAGCATGGATACCGCCCATCACGACGATAGTTCCGCGATCCCTGAATTCTTTGGCTATCGTATACGCCCGATCAGCCTGCGAAGTAAATGCGGTTATTCCGACAAGATCGGGTGAGGGTAATGTCGAGTAATCCTGCCTCTCAATGTTTTCATCGAAGACAACGATCTCCCAGTCACGGGGAGTCAAAGCGGCAACGACCAGGAGTCCTAACGGTTTCCATACAGTGTAGCGGTTCCATCGATTCAGTTTACCTTGAGCTACAGATACAAGTGGATTGTATGGATTAATCAAATACAGCAGCATTATCTCTGTTTTTCCTTTTCAAATGAATTACCGGTTTGAGAACGAGGCATCATTCTCCGGTCCGAAACCGGGGAGTGATACCGATGCGAAGCGGGATTCATTGCCCATTTCTGGGGAATCATCATTGGGATACGCCGGACCTTCCCGTCCTCCCTCAGTACGGGGCGGATCGGCCACCGGCGTAAATGCAGCAAAGCCGGAAGAGATGCAAAACGTTACACAATATACCTAATCCCCGGTATTGCTGGTGTTGCACTGCAGAGTGCCATCGGCGGATTTCCGGGTTGGGCCTACGGAAATGCTTTAGTGACAAGACGTTCCAACCATTTTCACCCGAGAGACCGACGAAAAATCAATGACTTACAGGAATTCTCGAACGAATCCTCGTTTTGTTCGAAACCAAGCGTAAGTCATTGATTTTTGACTGGTCTTGAGAGTCACATTCCTTGTAAGTAACTGATTAGCGGCGAATTGCGTAGGCCCGACCCGGATTACTATTTTCCGTTTTAGGGACTTTTCGGACAAACACTAACTAAAGCTGTTGCGAATTTGCTTTCTCGGTTTGAGAGAAAAAGGATACTCAATGAAGCCAATACAGGAATTTCATCCCTCCTTTCGAATTCTAGTGAAAACGAACCCCACCGCTAATCGTGGATTCCAACCAATGGAGGAGAGTCCGCTTCGTATCGAATCGACCGCTACCCAGCAGATTGATTCGAACTACACCCGAGTCACTCTGTCGGCGACAAACGAGAGTGACAGTGAATGGTGCGGCCTCATTTCTCATCGACTCGGAATAGAATCCAGGGGTTCAAGGTTCTTTCTTCCCGGCTTTATGTACGGAAGAAACAGGCCCGAATCTCCGAAAGGAGTCTATCCACGTCTTGATCCAAACGGAGAGGAAGAGTTCCGATCACCGTTCTGGTCAGTTCGATCCGATCGCCTGTCTCATCCACTCGCCGCGGGTTATGTCGACGGCACCCTGAGCAGTATCATCGGGTCTCCATATATTATAGAAGGCGACATCGGGCTGAAACAGTGGAATCCCGGAGACACCGGCGATCCGGTATGCTTTAACGGGTTTTCCTGTTCGTGCGACGAAAATGCTCATGTCGGCTATACACTGGGATCTGAAAACCTTCCCGGCGTATACCTTTCCAACTACGATAAACTCAGCCCACCGACCCAAAGTCTATTGACCTTGAAACCCGGTGAGTCCATCACCTACGACCTGCTTCTTTCCCACCTCCGCGGCGAAGACGAACGCATTGTGAATCCGGTAGTACGGCGCGTGTACGACATGTTCCATCAACCACCTCGCCCCGGCGCCGATCAGAAAATCACGGTGGAGGATATCACCCGCGCCATCTGCCGCGACACCTATCTTCCCGAACTTCGAGCCTATTCCACTCAGGTTCATCTTGAAGAAGATCACTCCGCAAACTATGACTCGGCGCGACTTTATAAGACCGAAAATGGAAAGATTTACCTCGCGATTCCCTCAATAGCCTGGACCGGTGGAGTCGAGTGCGCGACACCGGTCCTCATGGCCGCACATCGGACGGGTAACGACCAATGGCGGGAACAGGCTCTGGATGCGATTCAGAACATAGTCGATAATAGCTATAGTCATGAAAGCGGTCTTCCTTATGACGCCTACGATGTCACCACCAAAACCTGGACCACTCAAGGGTGGTGGCATTTCTGCCTTCCGACAGCAGGGCATTCTTCATACCTTGTCGGGCAGGCTCTGTTCTACATTCTCAAGGCCTGGGATACAGAGCGAACGCTGACCGGCACGGTTCACTCGGACTGGCTGTCGTTTGTGGAGCGATGCCTTACCAATTTAATGCCAACCCAGAACAAGGACGGTGCTTTCCCTTATCTATGGGATCTGAAAGGCAAAGGAATCGATTATGACGGTTTTGCCGGCTGTTGGTGTCTGGCAGCCGCCGCATATTACACGAAAATTACCGGTGATGCGAAATGGATGGATCGTCTGTTTGCCGCTGAACGCTGGTATCACGAGAACTATGTGGTTCACGTCGAATGCTACGGGACCCCTCACGATACGTACAAGGCAAACGACTCGGAAGGAATCCTGGCTTACGTTCGCGCCTGCGGAATCCTTCATCAACTCACACAAGACGCGCGCTACCTCAGCAATATGGTGGAGGGGCTGGAATACGAGTTCACGTACAAGTTCTGTTACAATCCCCCGATTCAATTTCCTCCCCTGAACAAACTGAACTGGAGCTGCAGCGGAGGAAGTATCACCTCGACCTGTAATCCCCATATCCACCCGATGTCGAGCAGCATTATCGATGAAATGGAGTATGCATACCGGCATACCAAAGACAAATACCTGGCAAGACGTCTGAAGGACACGGTCGAATGGTCTCTTCAGGCGCATAATACATTCGACGGGGAATTCGATTTTGGGCTGAAAGGATGGGCTACGGAGCGATACTGCTATAGCGAGGGTCTGGTCACGGAAAAATACGAGGACGAAACGCCATCGTCGGTGTGGTTTTGCTATCTCCCGTGGGCGGCATCCTGCTTTCTCGAGGGCCTTTGTGGTGTGATGTGGGAATCGTGAGCAGCACCCGGCGCTCTCGACTGCGAAACCTGGGTTAACCCAGGTTTCGCAATCAACTCACGGCATTCTGCGTAAGCTGTTGCACGATGTGCCGGGATGTTTTTCTTCAACATTGCCGACTTCGCGTATACACAATCCGAGCCGCACAGTCTCCACTTATCGCCACAATGCGACGCATAATCGCATGAGATACACGAAATCCGTTTTGAGTGATTATATAAACGGATAAATCCGGGATTTTCCGAAATCGAACTCCTATCCGGTATTCAGCCGGTCGAGGATTTTTACGTGCTTGTATTATTCGCGGCTTTTGTCCCGGTCGCACTTGGGGCAACGGCAGTAAACCTTACGCTATTCGGCAAGAAACGGTATGCGTTCGGCATTATTCTGCTGATGGCATCGATTTTTCCCCTGTCCACGGTGTGGGCTCTGGGGATTTCGGCCGACGGAATAGCCGCCATGCTCGAAAGCCGTGACTTTCTGATCAACTTCTCGGTCGTTCAGATATGTGAGTCCCTGGTTGTCCTTCCGGTTTCGATGATTCTGCTGCGCAGGCGGCTCGAGGGAACCGCGGGGCTTGGGCCGACAAAGCTGGTGCTGCTCCCCTCGGTGGGCCTTCCCGCCGGCATAGTGGTCGGGCAGGCTGTATTGTTCAACACGGAGTCGGTACGCGCATACACTCTCGTATCGATCGGTATGGCGGCGGCAACTGCCGGTATTCTGACTGGACTGATGTTCCTGGTACACCGAATTATCGGCGATTTCGCACAGCGAGTGAAAATTCGAGCATCGATCGCCATTCTTCAACTGATACTGGCGATGTTCGTACCGCAGATGCTCAGCACCGAACCGATGATACGGGTGCCATACAGCATCGATCCAATAGTAATCGCTGCCTGCCTGCTGATTTGTGCCATTCCGGCAACAATCGGCTTTTTCATGGCGCGGGCGGAAGTGCGGATTTCCGGAGTTTTGAGAGGGCTTATCCCGACTTCGACAGTCGAGAGCGAGCATTATTCGTAAGATGGGGTATCCGGGGAGATACCTTGAGTCCCGCCGGGCGGGACCGTGAGTCGATTGCGAAACCTGGGCTAGAGGGGTGGAAGATGAACCACGGACCGCACTGAGAAGAATAGAAAAAGTAGAAAACACAACGTAAGGAAACGCTTGCCATGAACGTGCTTAACCAGACGCTTTATCTTGTCTCCGACGGACTTCTCGTGCCGGTGATTGTGGCGTTGATTTTCCTTTTCATATCCTCACTCATGATGTTGGGCGGGATGTGGGGGATTTTTGTGCGGCGATCTAAAGCGCGGAAAACCTGGGTTCCATTCATTCAGAGAATCAGGGATTCGGGTATCGCCCCCGGCGACGATGAACTGCTGGGAGCTTCCGGAGGCGCAAAAGATTTCGATCAGTGCCTGAAAAAGCTTTCGCGTTCTCGCGGCGCACCGATTCATCTGGAAAAAGCGGTCGGCGATTTTGAGCTGAACGCTCGCAGGGACTTGGATCGCACCAAAATCCTTGCCCGGACCGGCCCAATGCTTGGTCTGATGGGCACTCTTATCCCCATGGGACCGGCGCTGGTCGGGCTTGCCTCGGGTAATCTGGAGTCCATGGGCTACAACATGCGCATCGCGTTTTCAACCACCGTTATTGGTGTGTTTATCGGGGCGATCGGTTTTTTCGCTCACACCGTACGACAACGCTGGACTCTTGAGGACTCCGGAGATCTGGCCTATCTGAGTGATGTCCTCGGCGAAACCGAAAGGAGCGGATATGCAGGGACGAAGATCGTTTCTGACTGAAACCGATGATGGGCCCGACCCGTTGGCCGGAATGGCAAACCTGTTCGATGTTGCGATGGTATTTGCGGTAGCCCTGATCGTTGCCGTCGTTTCCTTCATGAAAATGGGGTCGCTGCTCACAGAGGACGATGTGACCATTGTGAAAAACCCCGGCAAAAGCGATATGGAAATCATCAAAAAAGAAGGTAAGAAGATCTCCAAATACAAAGCCTCCAAGGACCTTGTCGGAGAGGGAAAAGGACGAAGGGTCGGGGTTGCGTATCAGCTCGAAGACGGCCAGATCGTGTACATACCCGAGGATACGGAGGATAATCGCCGGTGAATCCAATCAAGGCATTTACAAAGAAAAGGATTGTATGGGTCGGGATTGTCTCTCTCGCGCTGCTTGCGGGGCTTTGGGCCGGATACACCTGGCTTGTGTCTCCCACCCGCGTGCTTTTTGTCAACTTTACCGACTTCCAGTACGCCGACGCCGCCATGAACGAGAAGCCTTTTGTTCGCGTGGATCGTGCATCCCTGGAAGAGCCATGGATCGATCGCCTGTCAAAATACGACTTGGTTTTGGTTTTCGGGAAGGGTCTCCGGCTCAATGGGGAACAGGTCATGAAAATTGCCGGCGTTGGGGTACGGAACAAAACTGAAATTTTCGTGTACGGCGGCTTGACCGAAGAGATTGCGGCGCTCACGACTTTAACCGGCGAAAAGTTCCGCAATGTACTGCATTATATCGGATACGGGGGCCCGGTCAATATGGAACGGCTTCTTGCCTACAGCCGTGCCGAACTCGATTCGAAGATGTTTTTCATTCCCGAAACTCAAGATCCGCTGAAAATCCCCAACACGGGATATTTTCATGTCGGTGACGAAGACTATTTTGAGTCGTTACCCGAGTACGACAGGTTTTATTCAGGCACCGGTCGAAAAAAATCAAGTGCGCCGAAAGTGCTTGTTCTGATATCCAATCTCGGTCCGCAGAGCCCAAACACTCGGGGTCCCATACTGGATCTGATTACCGCACTTGAGCACTACGGTTACAATGTATATCCCTCCATGGGCTTTTTCGACCGAAATCAAAGAATCAAAGAGGTCCATCCGGATGCGATCGTATTCGTCGCACATGGGCGGCTGGCGCCCGGACAACCGGATTCCGCCCTTGCTATTCTCGACAGTTTGAATATACCGCTGTTCGCACCGGTAATCCATTTCGGCCTTTACGACGAATGGCTCCACGAACAACGCGGGGTCGGTGGCGGCATGCTGGGACAGAATGTGGTTATGCCGGAATTCGACGGCGCGATTGTTCCCAAGGCGTTTGGAGTGCAGCACCTCAACGACCGGGGCCTGAAGGTTTTCCGCGGCATCGACGACCAGATCAATGACATCTGCGAGATGGTGGACTATCATTTACGTTTGAAGGATCTCCCGAATAAAGAAAAAAAGCTGGCAATTGTCTACTACAAAGGTCCGGGGCGAAATGCGCTGTCGGCAACCGGACTCGAGGTAACGGCCTCTCTTCTGAATCTCCTTCGACGGCTCAAAGCGGAGGGATATACCACCGGCGATCTCCCGCCGACCCCCGATTCTCTTTTCCAGATCATTCAGCAACGTGGACGGGTTATCGGGCGATATGCGCTGGGTGCGACGGAAGAATTCCTGAAGGAAGGACAACCGGCTTTGATCCATGCGGATACGCTGTCAACCTGGATGCATGATGAACTTCCACCGGAACTCATTGAGGCGGTTGCAGCCGACTTCGGCCCCCTCCCCGGGGAGAATTTGTCTACCTCCGACAGTGCCGGCAACCAATATGTGGCCGTTCCCCGCATTGAATTCGGCAATATCGCGATTCTTCCTCAATTGATTTCAGGGAAAGCTGAAAGTGATGCGAAGGAAATCGCCGGTAAATCCCCGCCAACCTACCCCTATGTAGCTTCATACCTCTGGATTCGAAAGGCATTCGCGGCAAATGCACTGATGCATTTCGGGACGTACGGAAGTTTTGAGTTCCTTCCGAAACGCCAACCACCGCTATCACAATTCGACTGGCCCGATGCGCTCCTTGGACCACTTCCCCACCTCTACCTTTACTGCGTCGAGAGCGTCGGGGATGCACTGGTGGCCAAGCGACGAGGCTACGCCACAATGATAAGTCATCTTACGCCGCCGTTTCGGAAAGCCGAACTCTACGGCGACCTCCACACACTTCGGGCAAAACTCGATGCGTTCAACGGGACGCAGGAGGGCCCGTTGCGTGAGGGATATCGAAGGACCATTTCGCAACTGGTTCGAAAAACCGGTTTGTATCGCGACATAAGTCTGGACTGGGACACGACGACTAACCTCGACAACGGCGGCTTAAGGGAGATCGAGTCGTATGTGCAAACGATCGCCGAGGAAACGATCCACGAGGGCTATTATCATCTGGGAGAGATGTATTCCGATTCCCAGATCACGACGACCGTCCAGGCGATAATCGTTCCCTCGCTCAAGCATTTGTTGCTCACCGAGACCTCGTGGGACACCAGCCGGGTTGTACGTACCGCGGAGAAGCTCATTCGAGATGTGATCCACAACGGACGAACCCCGAATGCCGCGGCCGACGATCTGAAGCATCGCATTACCTCCGATGCCGTTGGGGAAATCACCGCATCGCTCATCAAAGCGCGTGAACTTGCCGCCAATCTGGCTGAATCTCCGGAAAACGAAATGAAGGCGATCCTCAACGCGCTGTCGGGAGGGTACACCGCACCGTCTCCGGGTGGTGATCCTATCCTTAACCCGACAGTGGTTCCCACCGGACGAAATATGTATGGAGTAAACGCGGAGGCGACACCCGATGAGGAAGCCTGGCGGATGGGATCCGATCTTGCGGAGCAGATTCTGCAAAACCGTATACGCGAGACAGGACGGTTTCCCGTGAAAATCGCGCTCACCTTGTGGGGTGGAGAATTCGTGCGGGACGCCGGCGCCACCGTGGCCCAGGTCCTCAAACTTCTTGGTGCACGGCCGGTGCGAAACGCCATGGGTATTGTGCACGATATCGAATTGATCCCCTGCGCGGAACTCGGTCGCCCACGGGTGGATGTGGTCGTGCAGACTTCGGGACAATTCCGGGACATTGCGGCCTCTCGCCTTATGCTGATTCGTAAAGCAGTCGAGCTTGCCGCCTCCGCCGAAGACACCTGTGTCAATTTCGTCCGGCAGGGCACGATTCGCATGGAAGCGGATCTCAAGGCGAAAGGGTATTCTCCCGCCGATGCCCGAGAGCTGTCGAACGTCCGAATTTTCGGTGGTGTCGACGGGCATTACGGCGCCGGTATTCGTGAGCTGACTCAATCCGGTGACAAGTGGAATTCATCGTCGGATATCGCGCATACCTACCTGGCAAACATGGGCGCCGTATACAGTGATGAACACTGGGGTGATGTGCATGAAGGCCTCTTCGAGATCGCCCTTGCGAACACCGAAATGATTACCCAATCGGTCAATTCTCATATAACCGGACCTTTGGCCCTCGACAACGTGTGGGAATTCATGGGAGGACTGAGTGCCGCGATCCGGGAGGTGACCGGCGAATCTCCCCAGGGAGTATTCTGCGATACGCGGAACAGTCACAATCCACAGGTCCGTGATGCGCGCGAAATGATCTGGACCGAGGCACGGGCGAGTATCCTGAATCCACAATACACCGAATCCATGCTCGAGAGCGGCAGTTCCGCATTGGAGTCGTTTGGGGAGATGTTCCGTAACTGTTTCGGGTGGAATTCCCTGGCACCGGAAATCGTCGATGGGACCATGTGGCGAGAGTTGAACGACATGTATGTCGACGATCGGTACGGACTTGACCTTCCCGGTCGTTTTGAGGACGTTAACCCGTACGCCTTTCAGGAAATGACGGCAGTCATGCTTGAATCGATACGCAAGGGGTTCTGGAGCCCCGGGCCTGCTCAAACTCGCAAGATTGCCCAGCTACATGCCGATCTGGTAACAAAACACAAAGCCGGCTGCAGCGGGCATGTCTGCGGAAACCGGGCGCTTCATGCGATGGTTGCCGGTGAACTCGACGGCGCCAGGCAGCAGGAATATCGCGACAGAATCATCGAAGAGATAACCGGGCGTCAAGGAACGAAATCCGAGAGCGGAATTGTGCTGAAAAAGGACAATCCTCTCGAAGCGGTACTGGATGACCCGGTCGGACGGCTTGTCCCGGTTCTGCTGATTATACTTGGGGTTATTGGCGCTCTCCTGCTTGGTGGCTATATACGGAAAAGGAATGAATGATGACAGGCAGACGAAAAAAAGATACCGTTCGGAAACTTCCCATAGTCCTTTCGTTCGCCCTGGTTGTAGCGGTGCTTGCAGGATGTGACTTTCTCGATGCAAAGAAGCGCGAAGGACGGATGTGGTACAAGCAGGCGACGGAAGCTCGTGGTGAGGGCGACCTTCGCAAGGCCCTGACTTATCTGGGCTATGCGTTGACTCAGGACCCCGAACACGTGGATGCCCGAATCGACCGCGCCGAGCTGTACCTGGGACTTGGTCGTCTGGACTCCGCGGCACATGATGCGAGCGCGGCCCTGGCGGTCGATACGGCACAACCGAAAGCCTGGACGATACGGGGTATGGCCCGAAGTGTCATGGGGCAATGCCACGAAGCGATCAAAGATCTCAGTCGTGCCCTCGATGAGTATCCCCGGGACTCCCGACTGTACTATCAGCGATCGTTATGCTATCAACAACTGAACGCCGACCGATATGCATTGCGGGATCTGGACAGCGCGATTTCGGTCAACCCCCACGTTCTGGACTACTATATTACCCGCGCCTCGTTCCACTTTAACAGGGGACAACTGACCGAATCGCTTCGCGACAGCGAAAAGGCACTTCAAATCGATTCGACAAACGCCCGGGCACTTTCATTTAAAGGAGCCATTCTCCTCAACCAGGGTCGTCTCGAAGAGGCTCTCACCTCTCTCAATCGCGCCATTCAGGCCGACCCCCGGGAAGGTCAGGCCTATCAGTTCAGGGGCACAGTGTATTTCAACCGGGAGCAATACGAAGACGCCCTGTCGGATTTCTCCCACGCGATCAGACTCGATTCCCTGAATGCGGCCGCGTACGCATCGATGGCGGCCATTTATTTGAACCGGGGCGACCTGGACTCCGCGCTTGTCAAATGTGACCGGGCTCTGGAGATCGACTCCAATGCGGTTCAGGCTCACGCTGTTCGGGGACTGGTCCTTTCCGCGAAGGAAAAGCATGAAGATGCCCTGGAAAGCCTGAACAAGGCGATTCAGATTCTCCCCAACGACCCGGAATACTTATCCCACCGCGCCTTCGTTCTTCACAAGCTTGGTCGGGGTCGGGAAGCGGCGCGGGATATGGAGAAGAGTCGACAGTTGGGTGGAGGGCATCCTCGGAGTGAATGACTCCGGCGCCGTGGGTTTGTGGAGAAAGAATCGCCCGTGAGTCCCCGCCCCGCACATAGCCGTCAAGCTAATCCCGGAAAAATATCGATACAGCTCTGGACAAGTACTTGATATTTGAGGCAGGCGAATTCACGCAAGGTCGGAATGTAACCCGGGTTCGTCTTTCTTCAGGCCCGGTAGAACCGGCATGTTTGTAGAAAAGACCCAACAAAACACCCTGAGCCGCCCCTTTCGGGACGACATATCGGTCCTCCGGACCTCCATCAGTATGATTATGTTGCTTTGTTCTGCTTGCAGACATGACGCACCTGACGGCGCTATGAATATCCCAATATCGACTGCGAAACCTGGGCTAACTCTTTCTTCTCCCGCCCTTCCCCCACGGGTACGGCAATTGCTTCCTATTATATCCGTCAAGAGTTCTACGGGTATCATGTTTTCCAATTGAGCCGAGGGAACAGCGAAAAAGCAGAATACCTCGAGTAGTTTGGGGGTACCAATGAAACAGCACATCAGCATTCAGTTGAAACGGATTTCCATGTTTCTCCTGGCCGGGGTGACCCTTGCCGTGGCGGAGATGCATTTCATAGAATTCGGCGGTATCATGGGACCGAAATACTTCCCCGACGATCTGGTGATCTCATCGGGGGATACACTGATCTGGTCGGGTGATTTCCGGGAATTTCCTCTGAGTTCCCTGAATGTGCCCCACGGGGCCAGTAGTTTTGGGAACAGCGAGGGGAAAGTTTTTCAGTACGTGGTCACGGTGCCGGGACTGTACCAATACCAGTGCACCGCCAAATTCGACGTTGGGATGGCCGGATCATTCACGGCAGCGCCGACGAATGTAATGCTTGCCGGCAGAAAACGCGGCATATCGAGTTTTCGAGGCCTTTTTCCAACACGAAAGGTTAAGTAGGGACAGAGCTTCGGTAAGCCGATCGTCGTAGCAGGCGAATATCCAGTCCCCCGGCATGTTCTTCTTCAGAAGGACTGCCGTGGCGGGGTGTTCCCAACACATAAACGATTGTTGTGTTTGCCGAAAACCAAGTCATTCTTCCGATTGGGGAAGGTATCCACGATGGAGTGTTTCACGGCTAACTTCACGGGCCTGCAGGAGGTGAAGTCGAGCACCATCGGAATTCTCAGGCAAACTATCCAGTCTTTCGGAATCCCAGAGCAGTACCTTTTTGCGCGACAATCCGGAATACACCGGTTCATAGTCAACCAGCACTAGAATGCGTTCGGCGTCTCCCTCATACCGAATCGGCTTGATTCGCCAGGTGATCGAGCCCGGGTTCAAAATTCCGCTATTCCATGCTTGGGTGAATCCCCACATAACGGGTTCCCTTCTGTAGTCCAGTAAAACATACAGCCAGGAATTGTCCACGTCCGCGGAGTAGGAGCCATAATTCTCCGCCCAAACCTCCAGAGTATCGTCGAAAACGCTGTAACTGTAGGCGTACACCTGCTCGTATGGATCACGGAACTCAGCCGCGTTGGACACGACACTGTCGATTTCGATCTGAAAGTTGTCGGCAAAATCGGCCCTTTCGACGACTTCGAGGAAATATCCGGTCATTCGCGGCCAAAGGCATGATCGTGTGTATACACCGGTTGCGACGGAAACCCCCACTTTTCCATGCACAAAAATGCTCTCATATGTCTGCACCGTGTAACCGTCTGCGATAACGGAAACGCCCATCAGTTTCGTGAACCCGGTCACACTGTCGGAAGACACGTTCTCTACCGGTATGATCAGATATGGAACCGACTGAGTAGCATAGGAACGTACAAGGTACGCATATGAATCAACCCGCAAGGCCCCATGGTCTTTTCGAAGATACACCGGAGCGGATTTCTGCAAATCATAATTGGAGACCGCCTTCAAACCGATTGAGGGCCCATTCAAGAGCGCGGGCTTCTTCGCTTCTCTTGGATTCGTGCTTGGAGGAATATCACCGCCACCGTAATTCGTGCCCGGAGAATACGGATTACCATCACCTGTACCGATACACGAGATCTCAATCAGCGAGAAGATACTTAGCAGAAGAATCAGAAGCTCTGTTTTAGCTCGCATACTCTTTGTTCGCCTGTCCCGTGTTCATTCAGCATATATTATTACGTGCGACAAACAGGTTTTCGCGCCGCTCTCGTTCCGATACTTAAACCCAGGTTTCGCAGTCGAGAGACGCCGTGCCAGCGAAGTCGAGGCGATGTCCCGAGCGGAGCGTTGTGTTGCGTTGCACTGCGCTGCACTGAGCGGTGTCGAAGTGAGCGGTGTCGAAGTGAGCGTAGTCGAAACATCGAGGGGTAGAGCA
>CAYFVL010000162.1:0-13711 GCA_964346405.1 uncultured Fibrobacterota bacterium | reverse complement strand
AAGGTTCCGGAGGAAAAATACTTGTTGTAACGTTAGTTATGCAACTCTCTACTAGCCCAGGTTTCGCAGTCAGGATCGCACAACATCTTACGCATAATGCTCTATCCCTCGGCTCCGCTCGGGACATCGCCCCTCGGCTCCGCTCGGGACATCGCCTCGGCTCCGCTCGGTACGGCGTCTCTCGACTGCGAAACTTGGGCTAGTGTTGAGTGCGGCAGGTGACCGTCACGCCCTGTGCCGGGACATAGCGCAACAACTGTACCAGATGGAAACATTATTATATAGTTTCTACCGGCGGCTGAGCACAAATAATTCCGTTCGACACCAGCCCGGCCTGAGAAAGCGGAACCTGGAAACGCGGCAGTCTTGTATCGCTTGACTGTGCAAACCGGTTTAGCGTATATTAACCGCTCTAATGATCTATAATTCTAAATTTCCAACCACGACACAATGCTTAAAGAGCACGAATCCGATCATGGCTATGTAGATCTGCATATACACTCGACATTCTCAGATGGTACCTGTTCGATACCAGAGCTGATACAGATTGCGCTGGAGAAAAATCTTCGAGCCATTGCAATTACTGATCACGACTGTGTCGACGGGATATCCCGGGCCGATGATCTTGGCAGGGCCCATGGGATTGAAGTCGTTCCGGGAGTTGAGCTATCGTGTGAGATCGACGGCAAGGACATTCATGTTCTTGGCTATCTGATGGATATTGAGAACTCCGGGTTGATTGGTAAGCTGCACGAGATGAAACAGGCGAGATACGCTCGTGCGGAAAAGATGATCGAGAATCTCAACCGGCAAGGAGTGGATCTACGTTTCGATACCGTTCTGAAAATTGCCGGCGAGGGAGCGATCGGAAGACCGCACATAGCTGCGGCCATGCTTAAAGAAGAGTTGATTTATTCTTTCAGGGAAGCTTTTGATAAGTACATAGGTTATGATTCGCCCGCCTATGTTGATAAGATGACCCTGCATCCGCGCGATGTATTTCAGATCATTCTGGATGCGGGTGGAATTCCGGTATTGGCACACCCGGGAGTAACGGGCGTTGATGAGCGGATCCCCGAGTTTTCCCGTATGGGGCTTAAGGGGATCGAGGCGTTTCATTCGGAACATCCACCCCCGGTGCAGAAATACTATGTCGAATATGCTCGAAGGCACAGTTTGCTGGTAACCGGCGGGTCCGATTTTCACAGCAGCAATCAGACACGAGCCGAGATCGGTTTCCCAGCCGTTAAATATGAAGTCGTACAGGCACTCCGTAAGATGCAAAGCACAATTATCGGGAAAGGTTCGAATCAATGAAAATTGTCCCGGTTCTACTCGCCGGAGGTATTGGAGAACGTTTCTGGCCCCTGAGCCGTTGCGCCAGACCCAAGCAACTCCTGCCCCTGATCGGGGCAAAAACCATGGTAGAAGAGACGCTTTCACGAGTAGAGACCTTCTGCCGCTCCGACGTTCGGCCTCTGATCGTAACCGGGAAGAACATCGCCTCAAAAATCGACTCGACACTCACGGGAGTTCTGGAATACGACATGATTGTCGAGCCGGTCGGCAAGAATACCGCCCCGGCGGTTGCCGCCGCCGCGGCATGGGTCCGGAAAAAGTACGACAACGCGCTTATGCTGGTGTTGTCGGCGGACCATGCAATCACTCCCGTGAAAAGTTTTGTGGATGCGGTTCGTCATGGTGCGACTCCGGCGGAAAAAGATCATCGACTGGTGGTATTCGGTATAACCCCGACCCGACCCGATACCGGATACGGATATATCAGTCTGGGAAAACCGATCTCCAAATCAAACAATGTGACCTCCTATGATGTCCGGGAATTCGTGGAGAAACCCTCGATTGATCTGGCCGAAACCTATGTGAAAAGCGGTTCCTATTTGTGGAATAGTGGAATCTTTTTGTGGAAGGCTTCCACCATTCTTGAGCAAATCCGAACTCATATGCCATCTCTTTTTACCAATACTGAAATATTGCTGCAGAATGATTTCAGCGCATCGACGGTTGAGAGTTTCTACTCACAATGTGAGAAAGAATCAATCGATTACGGTGTATTGGAGAAATCGGACCGTGTAACTGTTGTGTGCGGGACATTCACCTGGGACGATATCGGGTCGTGGGAATCGGTTCAGCGCCTGAGAGGAGCAAATGAGCGCGGCACAACAGTTTCGGGAGAACATGCATACGAATCGGACTGCGAGAACTCAATTATAGTGAATAGCGGTACGTCATCCATTGCGGCTATCGGCTTGTCCAATGTTGTTGTGGTGAATACCGGAGATGCCGTGCTGGTGATCGCCCGTGACAAACTGGCTTCGGTGAAAACGTATCTGACCGAAATGAAGCGTGGCGGAACCATTCCAAATTCTCTATTCTGAATATCATTTCCCGGCGAAGGCACCAATGCCCGACAATTCTCCAAAGCGTCCTGGTGTCATGTTTCTTGCAGGCGAGCCGTCGGGAGACGAACATGCCGCTCCCGTGATTCGTCGTTTAAAGCATCTGGTTCCCGATTGCGATGTTTTCGGGGTCGGTGGTCCCCAAATGCAGAGAGAGGGTCTCCGGCCGCTACTTCCTTTCGAACCGTTCGGCCGCATGGGTATCGTTGATGTCCTGACCGGTGCGGGATTCTTTTTTACCGCACGGCGGGTGCTTCTACAGACTCTCGATTCCTCTCCCCCGAAAGTCTTGATTCTCGTCGATTATCCCGGACTCAACCTCTGGCTGCTCAAGCAGGCGGACAAGCGCGGCATACCGGCAGTGTGGTACATCGCTCCAAAAGTCTGGGCCTGGAAAGAGGGCCGAAAAAGGATACTTGGACGACATGCTTCGGAGATCGCCCTCATTTTTCCGTTTGAGAGGCCGATTTATTCCCCATTCAAGGCTCGTTCTTCCTATGTAGGTAATCCGTCGGTCGAAGCCCTCTCGTTTCGTAATAAAGACCTGGAGCCGCATCGCCGTGAAAAAAAGAAGTCGGGCAATCCATTCAAGCAGCAACGGCCCTTCCGGATTGCCCTCGTTCCGGGAAGCCGACGGCAGGAGGTCGGGGCCAACCTGCCTTCGATGATTGGTGCCGTCGATAAACTTCGGGGGCAATTCAATATAGATATACGGGTTTCCCGGTGCGACTGGTTGCCTGAAGAACTCTACGATTCCGTGAATGGAAGACCCGATGTCGAGCTTTTTCGTGGGCCACTGGATTCGCTTCTGATCTGGGCGGATACGGCATTTGTTACCTCGGGCACGGCTACGCTGGAAGCCGCACTGCTGGGGATCCCCCACGTCCTGGTATACAGAACATCATGGGTGAACTTTGTGGCCGCAAAGCTTTTGTTCAAAACTCCCTTTATCGGCTTACCAAACATAATTGCCGGAGAAGAGATCATCCACGAGTGCTTTCAGAAAGAGACCTCTCCTAGTGATCTTGCACGGTACATGGAGCCGATCTTGTCCTCTTCGTCGGAGTACCTTACCACCCAGGACCGCCTGACTGCTCTGCGCGAGCACCTTGGAGAAAAAAAACCATCCCGCCAAGTGGCTGAATTAACAGCTCGTTACATAGATCACCCGAAAAAGGGTAAATAAATTTCTAAAGTTTGCTTCAGTTCCTGCCGATACGATAATGGGGAAGCTGTAGATTTGTGTTACTCGACAGGGAGGTGTGTATGATGATCCAGGGAACCAGTGGACCGAGCTTTGCCGCGGCAGGGGCGCGTACATCAAAAGCCCTCGGCAAAACTTCAAAGCAACTCAAAAAAATTCTTGAGCGGCTTTCTACCGCTCAACGCATCAATCGAGCATCGGACGATGCCGCCGGATTGAGCATTTCGGAACAGCTCCGTTCCCAATCCCGCGGGTTCGCGGCTGCCTCGAACAACGTATCGGATGCCCTTTCGGCGCTTCGAATTGCCGAAGGTGCCGCGAGCGAAGTTACGGATATGCTTCAACGTGGGCGTGAGCTGTCCGTGCAGGCTCGAAGCGACACACTGAACGATGAACAGAGGCAAATGATCGATCAGGAAGTTCAGCACATTGTTGCGGAAGTGGATCGAATTGCACAGGGCACTCAGTTCAACACTCAGGAAGTGGCCGACGGTACCGGTTTGGCCTCGGGATCCGCCGTCGTGCAAGCCGGCGCAAACGAGGGGGAAACCCTTGCTCTTCCTTCATTTGATCTTACCACGGCAAATATTGGTGTTGAGAACGTTTCAGTTGCAACGGCCGAGGGCGCGGCGGATGCAATGGGTGCGTTTGATGGGGCTCTAAATGCGGTTAATTCGCAGCGAAGTGGAATCGGGGCCATGATGAACCGACTCGATTCCGCGCAGAACAACCTCTCTGTCGCTTCGATCAATACGGTTGCGGCGGAAAGTCTGCTGAGAGATCAGGATATGGCGGCCGGGCTTGTCCAATTGACACGCGAACGACTGCTTATGGAAGGTGGCACAAACGTTTTCAAGAGATTCAACGACATCAGTGCTTCTCACATTATGTCGCTGCTTCAATAAACGGAAACACGGCCGTGCGGCGCCAATCCAAATGCGGGGTTTGCGCCGCGTCGGTTGTTCGGGTGCTCGATATGGAAACAAATGCTCCAGACAACGTTCGAGAGTAAGTTATGAAACCGTCGGCCGCGGCAAATCGCTATACGCAAGTGAGTCTGGAAACGGCATCGAAGCAGAAACGTATCTTTCTGCTACACGATCGAGTGGCCGAACTCATTACGGCTGCGCGCTACTCCGAGGACACTCGCGATATGCTATTACCCAAAGCAAAAAATATCGTGTCCCGCCTGCGGTCGTCGCTTCGTGTTACCGACGAAACCTCCAAAGGGTTAGCCTATCTCTACGATTACTGCTATGTACTGTTCGAACGCGGTACGTCGTCCGATCTCGACCGGGCGAAGGCGGTCTTTCCTCAGCTTCGAGATATGTTTGAGTCCCTTCTCAAAACCTCCTGACCCCGACCCAAAAAAAGTGAGCGGTAGCGGTTCTCCCGTGTGTCTTATTTCTTGACCAGACTTCGACAGTCGAGAACGAGCACCAGCTTACGCATAATGCTCGCTCTCGACGGCGAAACTTGGGCTAGAAGGATTGCGGAAAAAGAGGGTTTTCAGACGGGCACTACTCACGAAAGGAGAACGCATGGAAGCCGCGGCCCCCGGGAGGGGGATCAAGAACAGCAAGAGCAAGATCTTTTTTCAAACCGTTGTAGCCGTCACGATGTTTACGGTATGCACGGATGCCGACCACTTCAGTTGGTCTATCGGAGCATCGGGAGTACTCGGATGGTATATCCTGCCGGACATGGTGACAGGGAATGTGGACGAATCCGGAGGAGGCTCGTATTCAGAAGCGTCCGCTCCGGCGTCAAACGATGAAAACCCGGGATTCGTTCGCACTCGGTTCCGATATTCGCATCCCTTCGATAAGAGTACCGCACCAAATTTCGGTTTTGCCTCTTCGGTCACCTTCAAGCTGCCTAATGATCTGATAATTGGCGCCGAGATCTCCAAGACCGCCTCCATCGATGAGAACACGGTTCGCCATACCTATTCGGATACCTTGACAAAAATGTCGTATTCGCCGATACCCCATGAATATAGAGTGCTGGAAATTGCCGCCTGTGACCGGCTGTATGTAAAGTCGCTGGCCGGCTGCATTTTACTCGGACGTCGATTTAATCTCGGCCGCGGGTACTCGCTGGACGGCTTGGTCGGTATCGGCGGCGCCTACTATCGACAGTTCATGCAGTCAACCGAGGAAAAAGTATCAACGAAGTACTACGACGAGAATGGTAATGAGGTGTTTCAGGAAGAAGTACAACCCACTTTCCGAATTCGAGGCATTCAGTACGTCTCTGTTGCGGTCGTTCCCGAGCTGAGGCTCAGTCGTTTGATATCAGAGGGATTCGCCATCGAGACCGGGATTGGTGTTCCACTGTCCTATGTGGAGAAGGGATATTCCTGGACCGAAAACAATGGGGCGGATAGGGGAAAGATCTATTACCCCGACGGTCGATTTACCGCCGGCAACGTTCGGCTCCATATCGGTGTGTCCGTGCATTTCGCCGGAGAGGGGGAGGTATGAAACCGGTTCGAAGCTGTTTGGCGTGGGCCTGCATAGTCGCCGGTCTCTCTGTCGGTTATCGACTGCCGAAAAGTACGGTATTCGATGGGCTCGAAGCCTGTGAGAATATATATCTGTACGATTCCCTGCTACTGGTGAGTGATGCCGTGCATGGGTTGGTCGTCTATTCCGTCGCGAATCCATCGGCCCCGAATTATCTTCAGACTATTCGCTTAACCGAGCACTCGGGGGTTGCCGCTGTAAATGGGGTCGTTTTTGCCAACTCCGCCGGCGCCATACTTGCGCTTTCGCTGGAGTCGGATACCACTTACAAGGTATTGTCCGTCATTCGGCCCTCACCTTACTACGGAGACGGGTATCCGCCGATGAACGACTATCATGAGGGTGGGATAGGCTGTGCCGGCCCCGCCGAAGTGTCCTACGATTCTCCCGCGGCCTCGCGGAATGGGGCCGGTGGATCCTATGCCGTTTTTGCCGTATCGGGATCTTACCTGTATTATCTGCGTGGAAGTTCTCTTGTGACCATTGATATCGCGAACCCGGCACAACCTGAGGAAATCGGAGAATTGCACATCAACTGGTCGGTTGAGACGATTTTCTCAACGGGGGATCATCTTTACATAGGTGCACCAGACGGTATGTTCATCGTGGATATTGAGAAGCCCTCGCAGCCGGAGCTGATTGCGAATGTGGGACATTTCAGGAGTTGTGATCCGGTTGTGGTCCAGGGATCGTACGCCTATGTGACCCTGCGTGCCGGGGGTATCTGCGGGGGAACTCAGAGTCGGCTTATGGTGGTCGATGTGGCCGATCCCGCAAAACCTCGTACCGTGTACGATGCTCCCGTGAGTACTGCATGGGGATTATGCGTTCGCAATAATCATTTGTATGTCGCTTTTGGTACCGCCGGACATGGACTATACGATATCTCGGCACCCGATTCACCGCGGGCCACAAAGACTTGGGAAACGTACGCCTCAAAAGATTTCATATGGCAAGAGGACCTTCTGTATACCATGGGATTTGATCGGATTACCATTCTAGACGTTTCGGATCCAAACGTCCCCCGGCCGGTTGGGGCGATTCGGTGAATTTGCGGAGAATCGGGCATATCGTACTCCGTTTCGGCACCAGGATGCCGGATTCCCGGGGAGGGGAAAGCCTTCCGGCCCGAAAATTTCCCCCTCTCCAACTGTTTTTTTTGCCGTATCGGCCGGGGTTTATCTATATTTTCTTACTAGCCCAAGTTTCGCAGTCGATCGAGAGCGAGCATTATGCGTAAGATGTTGAGCGAGATTGACTTAGAAAAATCGCAGGGGTATCCGGGAGATACCTTGAGTCCCGTTCGACTGGACCGTGAGTTGATTGTGAAACCTGGGCTAGCTCGAAATGTGCTTGTGCCGTGAGTGGTGCCGACCGCGCGTAGATCGGAACTGCCGGCGAACCCGGAGTGGACTTTCCCTCCCTAAATGTTGTAATCAGAACCCCAACGAACCGGTCTTCCGGTCTTCCTGGAATGTAAAAAATGCCTCGATTGTTCGATATGCTGTCGGAAAAATCCGATAAAACCGCCCTGGCCAAAATGCTGGAGGAGTCTCGTAAATCCGAAAAGAAACAGGCTGGTCGAAAGGGTGGGAAGAGGCGAGAAAACCGCCCTGAACAATCTCGTTCTCCCCAGATTCCAAATTTCGTCGCTATTGACCTCGAAACTACCGGACTCGAGTACCGGAAAGACAAAATTATTGAAGTCGGATTGGTGCGATTCATAAACGGCAAAGCCGTCGAAGAGTTCAGCAGTTTCGTGAATCCCGGGATAGCTATTCCTCGTCTGGTAACCGACTTGACCGGCATAGAGGATCACCACGTTTCAGAGGCGCCGGTTTTCGAGTCTCTTGCGAAGCTGATAGTCGAATTTCTCGGAGAATACCCACTTTGCGCTCATCAGGCTGATTTCGATCATTCCTTTTTGTGTGAAGAGCTAAAAACGTGTGGCGGGAAAACGCTGAGGAATGCCTTGCTCGATACCGCGGTTCTGTCCCGCCTGGCTCTTCCCGGATTGACTGGATATTCTCTCGGACTGGTAGCCGAAGCGCTGAAGGTTCGGTTGGACAATGCGCATCGGGCACTCGATGATGCCCGTGCTTCGGGCGAAATCGCCGCGGCGTTGATTCCACTGCTGTCGGAAATCCCGACCAACACTCTACAATCTATCGCTCGTTTTTCTCCAGCGTCGGTTCTCAAGACAATTCTTGTGCGATCGGTGGGAAAAGGAAAGCGACCGACGTCGGGACTTATCGAACGAGTCGAGGTCGAGTCTACGGGAAAACTGACTCCGATTGAGCCGCCTTCTTCGGTGGGCCATGACGAAATCGAAGACATTTTCTCACAAAACGGCACGTTGTCACAGATTGTCGAAGGCTATAAACCACGGCAGGTACAACGCAAAATGGCGGCTGCCGTGACAAATACTCTCAATGATGGTCGATTGTTGGTTGCCGAGGCCGGAACCGGTACGGGAAAAAGTCTGGCATACCTGATACCATCGTCTCTCTGGGCGTTGCGCAACGATTCGCGTGTTCTAATATCAACGCGGACACGAAACCTCCAGGATCAGCTTATCGGCAATGAGTTGCCGCTCATCAGAAAGGCGTTGGGTCGAAAATTCCGGTACGCCGTGCTCAAGGGCCGGTCAAACTACCTTTGCCGCAATCGCTGGACTCGACTTACCGCCGGGGAAATCGGTAACCTGTCTCGAAGAGAACGTTTCGGAGTATTGCCACTGATTCGCTGGGCGGATGAAACTCGCACGGGAGATATCGAGGAGCAAAACCAATTCAATCGGAAATGGTTTCCCAAAGTGTGGAATCTCGTCTCGGCGGACTCGCACGACTGTCTGGGACGGAGATGCTCGTTTCGCAATGAGTGCTTTCTCCAGAGTGCCAGGCGAAGCGCACAAAATTCGCATATCGTCGTGATCAATCATTCGCTGTTCTTTTCCGACGTGTGCGCGGAGTCTTCCTTTCTTGGCAGATCGGGCCCAATGATTTTCGACGAGGCTCATCATCTCGAGGCGGGTGGTCACAGTCATCTCCGGGTGGAGTTCGATACCAACCGGATGAATCGGTTTCTGGAGTCGTGCACCAATCTTGTACAAGCCCTGGAATCAATCGAGCTGGAGCATGATGCCGCCGTACGTGCCCGTAAGTTGAAATCGGACTTGAAACGTATGCGAAAAAGCGCGCGGGAGTTACTTGACGGGCTTATGGGTTGGGTGATGAAAACCAAATCCGACGTACCTGCCGGATTCCAGTACGCTATCACGGACAAACCCTTTGATCATCTTCCCGAGTTGCCGGGCTTCTACGTCACATTGAATGAAATGCGGGAAACGATGGAGGAGATCTCCCGTTTTCTGGATTCCGAGTCGGAGACTTTGGGGATCGTGTTCAGCGATGTCCAGGCGTGCACCGAGCGAGCCGGGCAGTTGAGAGCCGATGTGGAGTATCTTACCGCTGCCGGGACGGAGGAACATACGTTCTGGATCGAAGGAAATCGGGAGCGAGGGTGGGTCAAGCTCTGCGGCGTACCGCTGGATATCGGCGGATTTCTTGGGGAGATATGGAAACGGAATACGGTCCCGGTGATTTTCACCTCGGCGACGCTGTCGGTCGATAACTCTTTGGAATTTTTCAGGGAGAAGGTTGGTCTCACCGCCGACAACCACGAGAGAACCGATTGCGAGATTTACCCGAGTCCTTACGCCGACAGGCAGACGCTTCGGTGCGTACTCCATGGCTCCCATGATCCCGACGAACCGGACTACACTCAACACGTGGCCGACTGCATCGTGAGCCTGCAGAACACTTTCAAAAAGAACATGCTCGTTTTGTTCACTTCGAATTCAATGCTGCAAAATGTTGGGGACGCGCTCAAAGCGCACGCCGATCTGGCCAATGAGGTTACCGTGCTGGCCCAGGGCCCCGCCACTAATCGGGCATTTATTCTGGAGCGGTTTCGGGTTCTTCGTCGGGCGGTGCTTCTGGGCACGGAAAGCTTCTGGGAGGGGGTCAATGCTCCGGGAGAATCATGTGAAATGGTGGTTATTCCGCGTCTGCCGTTTGCGGTTCCTACTCATCCCCTGACTCAGGCCCTGGCGGAGCGGTACAAAGAACGTTACGGAGACTCCTTTTTCTCGTTTGTACTCCCCGAAGCCGCGATTCGACTTCGGCAGGGGGCGGGTAGACTCATTCGGAGTCCGGAAGATCGAGGACTCCTTCTGATTCTGGATCGACGGATCGTCACCAAAGGGTACGGCAAGGTCTTGAGTAATTCTCTCGGTGGCCGGATTCATACCTGTCGCGGTATGGACGAATTGACACAGCATATCGATGTCTTTTTCAACGACGATTCGGGGTTGGATCACGAGGAACCCCGATATGTCCCTTTCGAGGATTTATGATACGCCGATTACTGCCGTTATGTTTTCTCGTACTCTTTGCAGGCTGCGGAATCTACACTTTTGATATGTATAAAATCGGCAGCAAATTGCCGGCTCATCTCAAGACGGTTGATATTCCTCTTTTCGAAAACCGTTCCCTTGAGCCCGGAGTGGCGGAGGAGATAACGACTCAATTGATCCAACGCATTGAGTCAACTAATCTCCTCGCTCCCGTGGCGACCGACGGGGATGCGACAATCAACGGTGTGGTGGTGAACTACATCAATGAGCCTTATACCTACGATACTCAAGCCGCTCGGGACGTCGAGGTGAGTCAGTATGTGGTCCGGTTGAACGTGGCTGTCGTATTTATGGACAATCGGGAGAACGAGGCCATATACGAGGGGACGGTACAGGGCGAAGGGATTTACGATTTTGAGAGCGAATCGGAATCGGAAGGACGGCGGGAAGCGATCGACGACGTTATTGATCGCATAATGCAAAATTCTGTTCAAAGCTGGTAACCCCACGAAGTCGGGTCAGGAACTTGACCCGTTCACCTGTATGGTATTACATTACAATTGTATTCCGAACGTCGGAAGACAGGATGCTGAGCGTGACGCTCGTGCAACAGCTTACGCAGAATGCCGTGAGTTGATTGCGAAACTTGGGTTGAGTTCGGGAGTTCTTGTGTGAACGTCGACCAGGCAGTTTGTACCCAGCAGGCGTATCGGCGGTTACAAACGGCGCAGATTTTGGAATATTCCACAAGTTTGACCGGCTCCTGAAGGGGACCGCTTATGCCTACACAGTTGGAAAGCATCCTCGTCGAAAGCTTGAAAAGCACGCTAAATGTGCTGGTGTTTACAAATTCGCGCGAAACGCTCGATGCTGTTCATCGGAAGCTTGGACAATATCCAATGTTTTCTTTGACGTGTGTCGGGACACGCGAGCCCGCCGAAGAGGCTCTGAGGCAGGTGCGGCATTGGCATGCGGTGTTGGTAGATAGTGGCCGTTTCGGCAACCTCTGGCCCACAATCAGTGAATCAAGTCGACACTGGGTCCCGGTTGGTCTCCTCATGGACAGTGCTCAAAACCGTTGGGATGACGGGGAGAGTGAGGACGTTCCATGCTCCATTGGCCCGCAAGCGGTCGTGTTCAAATGCTCCTCCCGGAACAGACGTGAAATTCTGGAGTCGGTGCAGTACTGGAGCCTCACCCGTCAGCTTTTCTCCACTCTGCCCGACCGATTTGCCCTCAAAGCTTTCAAAAGACTCTGCTCGGATAATCCTGTTACGGTAGAGGAATGGTCCGCATTGGTGAATTCCAATCCAAGAAAGTTTCAGCGTGAATTCAAGCATTACTCCGATCTTTCACCCAAGAAGATCATAGCTTTGTACCATGCCAATCGTATTGCTTTTGAGGTAATAAACCGAGAAATAGGAGTGAAACAGTCCCCGATTTCGGCATACCTGGTCGACGACAAATCGCGGGCCAGGGTCATGGAATATGTACTGACTCGACGCCGCACGCTTCTGGAGACCGGCTGATAGCTCTTGTGGCGGGGAAAAGAGAGACCGACGGTATTCCGAATGCAATTCTAAGTCGGGAAGCTTCTTCTTCCGTGGGGCAGACACAGAGCATATCGGACGTATCGATCCTGGAAAAATCAAAATCTCCCCTGCATCGAAACTCCTTTTCACCTCTCCAGTCGGTTTTCGTTCCCCGCGACTGTATACGCCACGGTGCGGTCTCTTTTAAGTCCTCTTTTTCGCTTTGATAAAGCACTGGAAGAATCCCGAAGGCTTCGGCGGTTTCTCTTCGAACAGCAATCCCGTACGGTTCAAACGACATGGATCGGAACCGACTGCGCCATCGCATTCGTTCCGCGAAAACCGAAGGGATTTCTTCGGTGAACGATACGGTTGGGTGTCCGCAACGCATGTGCACACTCGTTCCGCGGATTCGTTTTTCCCCCAGAATATTGCAGAGGGTATTCATAGCGGTTCGCGGATAGGTCGGACTTCGGATCAGGCTTGAGTAGAACGAGTATGCTGTTTCACCGGGCCAGGGAGTTCGGTGTGCTCGTGTCCAGTGGATCAGAAAGCCCGACAGTGCGGCGTCGGTTTGGGGATGGACATCCGTTCCGTGAACCGGATAGGCTACACGCGAACTACCGGAGGTATAAGGGACACGGAATCCGGAATGAATATCCCTGCCTTCTTCACGTGCGGTTTTCAGTAGTCTATCCAAATGGCCGTTGGGGCGAATCGAAATAGGCAGGATAATGTCGGCATTGGTCACTATCAGACGATCCCTGCACCGCAAGTGCCGCTTTTTTGGCCAGCCCGAACGGCTCATGGCGAATGTGCGGAAATTGGTCAGCGCCAGGGACAACCTGAACTCCCGACATAAGTGCTCTATGGTCGATTCCCTGAGGCCGGTTTCAACCGGGATAATCAGCTCCAGTGGAAGCTTCAGTTCCGATGCCAGTGCCGTTTGAACATCCCAGCTCTGTACTCCGCACGAACTTATCAGCCGAAAGCCGCGCCGGCTCAAGTATGAGACGGCATCCTTCACGGCGCAAATCCAGGGAGTCTGTGCACACGGGAAAAGTGCCTGGCGGGACACGAGAAGTGTTGCGGAAAAACGCATTGTCTGCCTCCATGTGAAATGATAACGGCTACCCGGCTGCGTAATTCGGGAAACAAGAGTCTATGGAATATGAACCATGAATCGCCAAACAGGACTCGGCTTATCGATGAAAACGCCGAAAGCTTGCCGGGTGGCGGTACGATGCGAACCGTTTTCATCCTTGAGTATAAAAAAAAGCCCCGTCTCCGGGCAAGGCTTACCTGCAGAACAAAGCACATAAGAACCATAGATAGGTCATCAGGACCGACATGTCGCCCTTAATGGGGCTCTGGGGCGTCTTGTTGGATTTTTTTCTACAGATATGCCGGCTATACCGGGCCTGAAGAATGACGAACTCCGGCCCCATCCCAACCTTGGCCCAAGTTTCGCAACCACCTCACGTTCCCGTCCGGTGGGATAAGGCAATCTCGCACATCTTACGCATACTGCTCTACCCCTCGGCTCCGCTCGGGACATCGCCCCTCGGCATTTCGACTACGCTCACTTCGACACCGCTCAGTGCAGCGCAATA
>CAYFVL010000161.1:0-13745 GCA_964346405.1 uncultured Fibrobacterota bacterium | reverse complement strand
AAGCGCCTTAAGTTGCTGATTTACAACAACATCTGTAGGCCCGACCCCGATATTACCAAGCCACTTCGGAGGACCGCCGTAGAGACGGCCCGAACTGACGATGTTCCGCCTGATTATAGCCTCAATCGATCGACACGGGCCACCCACCGAGGGAGGGCCGCTCGGCTGCAGCGGACCGACCAGTCGCAGAGAACCGTCGGGTTCAAGCTCTACAGCGCCCGTTCGGATACACTTTCCAAGCTCTACATCCCGAAGCCATCGTGCGGCATCCAGCTCAACCGTCAGTTCCTTTGCAGCTCCGTCCCCCGGTGCTATCCCGCCGCCCTCGGCATTGGCGGTCAGAACATGATAAAAGGGAAACTGCATTAGGAATGGTCGCGACGAGTCGTTGTACACGAAGGTCCCGCCAAGTTGGACCGACCAGCCTTTGCCCGACGAGGGCCTTACGTCCAGAGCAATTGAAGAATACTCACCTTTTGGAACGAGAATAGAATCCAGCTTCGGTTCGGCGGTGCCATCGAGGAGATTCAACTGATAATCGCATCCGGTTTTTATGACCGTATCGGCCCCATTCAAACCCACAAGACTGACGCCGTAGACCATCAGGTACGCCTCTTGCACCGTGAAAGCGAGACTATCGTCGTCTCTGATACTGAGTGCTCGTCTCTGAGGCGTCGGCCCCGCGACCGCCTTTCCGAGCCCCGCCGTGTCGGATTCGGCATGCCCGTCGTTCGCAACAACCCTGAACGCCACCATTCCCGGATTTCCCGCCCCCGAACCACCAGCCAATTGAGGCTCGGACGGTCCGGAGCAGGATAAAAGTAAGGTAAACGCTATCAGTATTGCCGACAAGAAAGCCGTATATGTTCGTTGTCGCATTATTTCAAACCCTTTTTGCCACGTCCGGTCACGGGAAACAACTGCATATTCATTTCATACACCCGATCCGTGCCCTCCCGGGATTGCGCGAAATCGAGGATCTCTTTCCAGAAGGCTTCCTGACGACGTTTCAACTCTTCATACCCTTCACGCGAGAGACCGAGTGTGACTGATCGAATATCTCGCTCATCGGGACCAAACCGCTCTATGGATTCCCGGCCCAGACGAATCAAATCCTTATGATACTTTGTTATCGCTACTGAGAGAACCTCCGAGGGGGTACTCACACTTTTCCGTACTTGTGTGAATCGCTTCCGATCGGCATCCCACTTGATCAGACCGAGTGACTGAAGCAGCTCGACTGCTTTGTGTGCCTTTGAGGGTGAAATCTCGGGGATAATGCGCTCGGCGATCCACTCCGGATCCCCGGAGTATTCTTCCAGAACGACCAGCTCCCGAACGACGGGCACATACCAGTGCGAGAAATAGGCATACTGCCGTTTACGCAGCTCCTGAATACCCTCATATTCCCTGGTCTGCAGAATTCGGCGAAAATACTTGTCCTTCTCCTCATGTGATTTCGCATGATCAAATGCAACGATTGTCTCGAGGTACGCTTCCTCTTTGGACGAAAGCTCGAATGCGGCGGACAGAGCGGTCACGGCGGAATGCCCCACGTTGAGCTTCCGCGCCAGTATGAGTTGCAGAAAATTGGGAGAGGTCGAGCCGGCCAGACGCGCGAACCCCCGATACGAGAAACGACGGTTCTCCGTCCGCAACGCCTCAAACGTGTCGGCGAAATACCGGCGATAGTCCAGATACCGATACACACTTGGCAATTTCGTCACCGGAGCCTCCCGAGGGTCATACGGATCCTTCCTTATAATATAGTTCTCCCGGCCCATATCGAACAACACGTTTCCCCAATCTGGAACTTCACCTTGCTAGAATTATACACTGTTCTGTCCATAATAGCCACTATTTTGTCTCAACTGCGACTTTTTTGTTTTTTATCTTGCAAATTTTGTCTTTTTTTTATACACTTGAACTGTGCGAGATATTAGTTTACTATCAGAAAGCAAAAACCGGTATTCCCCGGTAGTCCGGCGAACCATTAGCGGGAGGTACACTATGAATGACCTGTCACAATACAAAGCTGTTATTCTATGCGGAGGACAGGGCACGAGAATTCGCGGTGTCGCCGACAACGTTCCCAAACCTCTCGTCGAGGTGGGGGGAAGGCCGATCCTGTGGCACATCATGAAAATCTACTCTTTTTACGGCGTCCGCAAATTCATCCTGTGCCTCGGGTATAAGGGAAACGCCATTATCGAGTATTTCGAGAATTACCATGCACGGACACACGATTTCAAAATCAATATCAAAGATCGGATCAAATATTTCGACCCTTCCGGCGACAATGGATCCAAAAGCGATATCGATGTCAATGACTGGGAGATTACCTTTGCCCACACCGGTGTGGATACCATGACCGGCGGTCGACTCAAGAGAATAGAGAATTACATCGATGAGGACCTCTTTTTCTGCACCTACGGCGACGGGGTTTCGGACGTAAATATCAAGGAAGTCTATCAATACCATCGAGAAAAAGGCAAAACGGCAACCCTGATCGGCGTACACCTTCCTACAACATTCGGCGTCGTTGAATCCGACGACGACGGGATTATTCGGAAGTTCCGCGAAAAACCCGTTCTGCCCGGTTTGATAAACGGTGGATTCTTTGTGTTCGATAAGAAAATTTTCGACTATATCGACGACGACCAGACCGTGCTCGAGGAAGCTCCTTTCCGAAGGCTGGTACGCGATGAAGAAGCGGCATTGTTCAGATATCAGGGATTCTGGCGCTGTATGGATACGTTCAAGGACTATTCAACTCTGAACGCAATGTGGAAAGAGAAGCAAACCCCGTGGCGCATCTGGTAACCGGAGGAAACGATCGCATGAAGACTCAAATGTCGAAATTGTTCGGCGGAATATATTCAGGAAAACGAGTTCTCGTTACGGGGCATACCGGTTTCAAGGGATCGTGGCTGGCTCTCTGGTTGCACTCGATGGGAGCGGAAGTTATTGGATACTCTCGAGCACCATCGACCAATCCGAACCACTTTTCCCTATTGGATCTCGGGATGGAATCAATACTCGGGGATATCAACGATGAAAACCTGCTTCGCGAAACCATGGAGAAATTCATGCCCGAAGTCGTCTTTCACCTTGCGGCCCAACCGCTGGTCCGCTACGCATACCGAAACCCGGTAGAAACCTACGAGAGCAATGTCCTTGGCACCCTTCGCGTGTGTGAAGCCGCTCGCGCGGCGAAGTCGGTTGCCGCTTTTGTTGCCGTGACCACCGACAAGGTCTACGACAATAAGGAGTGGGAGTGGGGATATCGTGAGATCGATCGCCTGGGCGGACACGATCCGTACAGCGCCTCCAAGGCATGCGCGGAAATTCTGATCGACAGTTATAGCAGATCGTATTTGTCCGAAGAACGGACAACAATGCGGCTTACCACCGTACGGGCGGGAAACGTGATCGGAGGCGGCGACTGGTCCGAAGACCGATTGATTCCGGACATGATGAAAGCCGCTTCCAGAAACGAAAGCGTTCATATCCGTAACCCCCACGCAACCCGCCCATGGCAGCATGTCCTCGACTGTTTGTCGGGCTACCTGCTTGTTGGAAAGGAACTGCTCGACCCCTCTCATCATGCTTCAGGAGCGTACAATTTCGGGCCTTCCGACGAGGACGCGCTGGACGTCCGAACGGTTACCGAAAAAATCACCCGCTACTGGCCTGCGTTTACCTGCACATTCGCCGATGCGCCGAACGGACCACATGAAGCGGGCTTTCTAAAACTCGATTGTTCCAAAGTCCGACGAGAATTGCGGTGGCGGCCGATTTGGAATAGTGAAGTTGCGTTTCAAAGAGCGGTGGAATGGTACCGACAATTTTACGAACGACAAGACGTTCTATCGGCGCAGGATCTCCAATGTTATGTAGAGGCGGCACGGAAGGAGAAAGTCGTATGGGTACGATAGTGCTGGTTACCGGCGCAAACGGTTTCGTAGGCGGCAATCTGATTCGGCTTCTGTCCCAATCCCCCGAAATAATGGTTTTGGCTACAGACTTGCAGGAAGACTTTCACCCAGCACCGGGAACCGAAGTCAACCACGTCGAGTATATTGCCGGTAACCTTACGGACCCCGGGTTTACTTCATCTCTTTTCCATGGTCGATCGTTCAAGGCCGTCATTCATCTCGCCGGGCTTCTCACCAAACGTGATGACGCCGAGACTCATGTTCGTGTTCTTGATGCAAATGTCAAAAGTACGGCGTTGTTACTCGATGCAATACCCTCTGCGCAAACAAGGTTCATTCTTGCCTCAACCGGCCTGGTATACGGCGAACAGAATACCCCGTTTACCGAGGACATGGAAGTGCGTCCCAATACGTTCTACGCTCTTTCCAAGCTGATGGCGGAAAATACCGTTCTTTATAAGCATTATAGTAACGGACTTCCGTATGTCGTATTCCGTCCCGGTATTCTCTACGGACCGGGACAACGCGGTACGATGTTTATACCTTCCATAATAGATGCGGTTCTCACAAAATCGGAATTCCCCATGACCGAGGGAAATCAACTTCGGGATTTCGTGTATGTCGGGGATTTCACCGACGCTCTTTTCCGGGCGATTTATTCGTCGGAGATCGGGATTTTCAATATCGGCACCTCCAGTGCGCGTCCGATGCGTGAAGTGGCCGAGCTGGTCGAGAACATCGCCGGGGTCGAGAATCTTGTCCACCCCGGCGCCTTACCCTATCGATCGCACGAGGTATGGCAGTATTGCCTCGATGCTTCCGCGGCACGGAAGATGTTCGGGTGGAATGCACGTGTTTCGCTGGAAGACGGATTACGCCGCACGTTTACCGCGGCCAGGCAGAACCGCAAGCCGCAACATGTTTGATTAAGTCACGCGTAACTCATCAGGAAACCAAATCACCTGGAGTGAACATGAACAACACAAGAAAAGTGAAACGAAACTCCCGATTTTTTCTTATGCCGGCGATGGCGGTACTTTTGGCTATACCAGAAATTGGTATCGGCGCGGAAGGGAATTCGGATTGTATGAAAAAGGTGGAAAAAGCAATCGGTCTGGAGGAATACGAGACCGCACTGGAGTTAAGTGAGAAATGTTCCGAAAGCCCGGAAGTCATGCGAACGAGAGGACTGATCCACTACTATCTGTTTCATGTGGATTCCTCATTGAATCTCCTGAAAGCTGCGTACGATGCTGAATTGCGAGACGATCGTCTTCTGACCGCACTTGCCAAGACAATGCTCTGGAAAAAGGATTTCAAGCATTCGGGTAAGATACTCAATCAGGTTGAAGACAAAAAAGACCCACGGTACCAGTTGGTCCGAGGCGAGTACTACGAGCTGGTGGGGCTCTACGACGAGGCCATGAAATTGTACAATGAAGTTGTCGATTCCCGGAAGCACGGGGTGCAGGCGAAGGTCCGTAAGGCTCAGTTGCTGTCGTGGACCAACAAACTCAAAGAATCCATTGCGCTGTACGACGAACTCCTCTCGGAAAAGAAGCTGCCCAACGATCTGCGATATACACTGTGGCGTCGTCGCGCCGAAGTGAAAGCATGGACCAAAGATTTCGAGACGGCACATACCGAACTGGACAGCCTTGTGAACATGGACCCGGAAAATACCGAGGCGTTACTTCTCAAAGGGGAAATTTACGAGTGGGAGGGTGAATTCCCGCTGGCCAAGAAAATTTACGGCGCCATTCTCGAAATCGATGAAAACAACAACGCCGCCAAATTGCGGATTGAGAAGCTGCTATGGGTGAAATAGCATACAATACAGGCCGGAAAGTAATCAGAATCCGGGCCCGAGACCGCGCTATTCTGGGAATCCTGATACTAATCGGTATCCAGGCAGCACTTTACTACGCGGATTTCTGGTTTTTTGGCGGTCATCGAAAGAACCTGTTCTGGTTTATCATTCTAAGCTATGCGATTTTTCGCGGCGTATTCCGTTCCATAGCCGGATGGATTATTCTGCTCTTCGTTTCAATTCCCAAGCCCATTCGTCCGCCCGACGACTGGACGGTCGACGTGTTCACGACGGCTATGCCCGGCGAGCCGTTCGACATGTTCGAAAAGACGCTCACCGCAATACAGAAGATGAGTCGGGCACATACAACATACCTTCTCGACGGCGGCAACGATCCGGCGCTGCTCGATTTGTGTCGTCGCCTGGGAGTTGTGCACGTAAACTGTATGGGTATTGAAGGTGCAAAGGCGGGGAAAATCAATCACTGTCTCAAAAACTTTGCCAAAGGCGAATTCGTGCTGGTGTTGGATCCGGACCATATACCCAGGAACGACTTTCTCGACCGTGCCCTGGAAGGTTTCGTCAACGACGAGGTCGGGTTTGTTCAGGTTGTGCAGGCCTACTACAACAACGGTTCGGGAGCCATTGCCAAGGCCGCATCCGAACAGACGTTCGGATTCTACGGGCCGCAGATGATGGGGTTGAACGGGATGAAAATACCAACGGCAATAGGCGCCAATTGTCTGTTCCGTCGAGCCGCCCTCGACTCTATCGGCGGCCACGCCGTCGACCTTGCGGAGGATGCCAATACATCGATGAGAATACATGCAAAAGGTTGGGAAAGCCGGTATATCCCCTATCGCGGATCCTACGGTCTCGTACCCGACGATCTCCAGACCTTTTTCAAACAACAATTGAAATGGTCTACTGGTATGTTTCAACTGTTCCTTCGGGAATACCCGAAGCTTTTTACCCGATTCAATCTACAATCCAAGTTCTATTATCTTTTTGCAGGAACCTTTTATTTACAGGGATTCGTCACGTTTCTCACAATCCTGCTTCCGATCATTTTCCTTTTCTTTCAGGTATTCGCCGTTGAAATGCCCATCAGCGAGTTTCTTCTCCATGCCGCACCCTACATGACTTCTATTTTACTGATCAACTTCTTTGTGCAGCGATGGTACAGCGATGCAGGGGAGCACGGCATGCCGCTTAGATCTCTCTTTCTGGAAAAGGGGTGCTGGCATATTTTCACTCTCGCATTTTTCTATACGATAATTCGAAAAAAGGTTCTCTATCTCCCTACCTCCAAGACCGGCGGTAACCGTGTGAGCCCTGCCTTACTGGTGCCGCACATAGTTGCCGTCGTTTTTTCTATCGCGGCGGTTATTTTCGCGCTGACTACCTACTACCGCATAGACAATGGTACAATTCTCATGATTTTTTTCGCACTGGTGAATACCGCCACGCTCTCACCGACGATTTTCTGGGGGTTACGTGAATCCTTTGCTCCCGGGCCGGAGACTCAACCTGCGATGATGCCGGAGCCCGCGCAATGAAAAATCAAAAGCTTAACTCCTTCATAACCGTAACACTTATAGTTGGGATAGTAAGTGCACTTTTTACCGTATATGCATTCGGTGTTCGGCCACTTGACCTGCTTGGCCGTCGATTGTATTTCGAATACATTGTAAAAAACACCGCCGTCGCAAACGATCCACTCGCGGAATCCGACCACTGTCTGATGGGTATCTATCGTCCCGAGCTGCCTTATGAATTCAGCCGTACAGGGGCCGTCGAAGAGAGCCTGGGGGTCGAATTGAAAATCATCTCTTTCTACCAGGCGTGGGGTGACGGCGATGAGCATTCATTCAATATAGACGTTTACACGAATCTACACAAAGGCGAATACATTCCCATGATAACCTGGGAGCCCTGGCTTGTTGCATTTGAACAGTTTTTGGGAAATCAACCCGACTCATCACTGGACATTATCGCATCGGGAGCCGTAGACGATTACATCCGCGAATGGGCGCGAAACGCCACACGATACGGCAAACCATTTTTCGTCCGCCCGGGCCACGAAATGTCAAATGCATGGTATACCTGGAGCCCTGCGCACGGTAACACCCCCGAGATGTTCAAGGCGTTCTGGCGTCGTGTTCATACCATTTTCAGGGAGGAAGGCGCACGCAATGCAACATTTGTGTGGAATCCCTTTGTCCCCGCCGATACCGCATTTTACCCCGGAGATGAATATGTCGACTGGATCGGCCTGGACATTTTCAACTTCGGCTCTCTGGCCGAAAATGGACGATGGACGGATTTTTATACTGTTACCAAGATACTGTATGATGCGGTAAAAAAATATGATAAGCCTGTTATCCTGGCAGAGGTCGGATGTGTGCGGGCCGGTGGAAACAAGCCGAACTGGTATCGCGACATGTTTCATTCACTGGCGGTCGGAAACTTTCCGTTAGTGAAAGCTGTCGTGCTGTTTGATACTCCCAAGGGAAAAACACCGACCGGCCTTATCGCCGATCTGGGTATTTCGTCCAACCCGGACATATTCGGAATAATTGACATAAAGGATTTATTGAAGTGCGGAATTCAACCTATTCCTTCCCAAGGAGGCGCGAAATGATTTGTCTAATTCGAAAAGGGCTGCTTAGTCTGTTGCTTTGTTCAATTATGTCGCCGCGGGCCGAGATTTCCATACCGGTAACCACGGACACTTATGGTATTGTGAGCGGTCGAACACTGGTATATCTGGATTACACCTATCTTACCGGCACGATGTTCTATGCTTCCGTATTCAAATACAACCTTGAAACTGGAGCCAAAACCGAAGAACTACCTATCGACAATTCTACACCGTATTACATTTATTACGGCTTTGATCATGGTCACCTCCCCTATATGGCATTATCCGGTACCGGCGGCGGTATGATGAAGAGCACCGGTGGCGGACCGGGGGGACCAGGCGGAGGCGGCGTCCAATCTTACATCGACTACCTGCATACCGAAACCGGAGCTACGCAAAGGCTGGTATCCGACACTTCCTATAAGGAGATTATCTGGATCGGGGGAGGAAAGCTGGTCTGGGTCGATTACCGGCACAAAACGGCAAATGACGTAAACGGTGAGATCTATCTGCTGCCGATAGGCGGCGCCGAACAGCGGCTGACTCAAACCACGTCTTACGAAGGTGAGCCATTTACGGACGGAAATCGGGTTGTATGGACCGAATACTCGCAGGGGAGCATTGGAAATATAGAGATGCTCACACTCTCTTCCGGAGAACGGAAAATCATCGATCCGCGGCCAACGCATCAAGGCAACCCCAGAGTATCCGGCGACTGGGTCGTATGGGTTGATTATCGAAATACCGGTTCGGATCCCCTGAACGGAGACATTTTCGCACACCGGATTTCGACCGGCGAAACCAAAGCGATCTGCAACGCGCCGAAATTTCAGGGAAACCCATTTGTTCACGACAATTTCCTGGTGTGGGAGGATTTCCGTAACGCCGATACCGATTCACTCAATGCGGATATCTACGGCTGTAATCTCGAGACTGAGGACCAGTTCTCTCTGATAACCGCTTCCGGCTACCAGGGACGCCCCACTTTACACGGGGACACACTCTGCTATATCAATACAGCTAATTCTGATATGAGTCTGAGGGTAACATCTCTTTCCGATATCTCCACACCGGTCCATTCCGTTTCCAGGGATGCCGCCTTTCATGGAGTGATCGGGGGAATCACGGTACAAAACGGTAGAGTCCGGCTTGCAAGCAAGCTTGACGCCCCCGGTGATATCATCGAACTGTACGACTCACAAGGAAAACTCGTTGCCCGCTGCAATGCGGATTCGGAAATCAGCATTTCCAATACAGCGGCGGGCTTTTACACCGCTGCATTGCGTCGAAACGGGAAGACATTTTCCACTCGAACGATTCTTGTTCCATGAAAACAAAAACCGTGCATTATCTTGATCCAATGAGTGCCGCAGTCCGACGGACGGCGGCATTCTGCCTGTTCTTTGCGTTTGGGGCATTCGGGCTCACTGTATCAACCCAATACGGACACTTTACCGATAATTTCCAGTATCTTCGGCCCTCGTATGGACTTGCTGTTTCTCAGATAAGTCTCGGGGGGCCAGTCGAGGCCGAGGTGCATGGAAAGCGAACACTATCGATTTTCAGGAATCCCCCGAGCGGCCTTATCGGGTTCGATACTGCATTCACATCGGTGGGACTCGGCTTGTCCGCCAATCTGCCGTACCTGGATATCGATATTCACGGCAACATAGCCGATGTCGTTTTGATGAAACATTTCGAGGGATCAGGTTCACTTTCCGCGAGAATTCCCTTGCTCAACCGGTTTAGGCTTATGCCCGGATGGGAATCTTCCGCACATGTCGCCAATAACAGCGCTTTTGCCGAGGTAATGAGTATACGTGCCCATTCACATTCCGCGGAGCTTGGTCTCGGCATGAAAATGTGGGAAGCATGGGCCAGTTACGGCATCGAGTATCTCGATAAAGTGGACAGCACGACTTACGGCCGTTATATGGAAGGACCGGAGCTGTACTGGAATTTCGGCAATAAGCGGATTGACCCGGTCCTTGAAGCAATACTCGATTCAGCGGACATTAAGGTTAACCCGATACCGGATAATCGAATCGAGAAGCTGAACATCTACTTTTTCGGGCCTGCATTTCCGTTCCTTTATGTCGGTGGGTACTACACCCTTACCAAGGCGAAAAGCGTTTACATAATACCCACCGCTCAATACACCATGCCCGATACCACCTTGTATTTGCCCTCCGCCGATTTCCCGTACAAAAGTCGAGAACACGAATGGGCAATCGGCATTTCGCTTTCATTACTTGGGACTTTTACCGCGCCCTTTTCGCCGTTAAGCAGCCTCGAATGTAAATTAGATGCTCCGATTGTTTCCGGGGGCCGCTACAAAGGCTATTATTACGCAAAAACCAGGAATACCCTGGAACTGAATCTGGATTCGTTCAGTTACGGCTACGGAGGACTGGGTCCTTTGAAAGCCGAGGCGAAAGCCCATAAAGATTTACCATCAGGGTTTCGCCTTTCGGGATCATACAACGTTTACGCCGAGCCCTATACCGCCGAGAACACTCTTTTCGAGCGCTATTTCGGCCCGGATGTGTACCGATATCATGAATTCTCAGTCACTCTGAGCTGGACGCCGGCTTTTCGGCCCGATGGGCCTGGAAACAGATAGAGAGCTATGTCGTTCGATTCGCTTCAGTTTGCGCTTTTCTTTCCGACAGTAGTCCTTTTGTATTTTCTGCTGCCGCGGCGATTCCGTCTATTCCTGCTGCTTCCGGCAAGCTACTACTTCTACATGAGCTGGCGTCCGGAATATGTGGTTCTTATCGTTCTTTCCACCGCAACCGCATACTGGACCGGGGCCGTCCTCGATAAGACCACCGACACCGCGAAGCGAAAATCCTGCGTTGGCATCAGTCTGGTGATAAATCTCGGCATACTTTTTTCGTTCAAGTATTTTAACTTCCTGAACGGTTCGATCCGGGGGTTTTTCCAGAATCTGGGGTTTACTTATCCGGTTCCCGATCTGAAATTTCTGCTCCCTGTCGGCATATCGTTTTATACATTTCAGGTTCTGAGCTATACCATCGACGTCTATCGCGGCCATACCCGACATGAAAAGAATCCCGGCATTCTCGCGCTATACGTCTCTTTTTTTCCGCAACTGGTAGCCGGACCGATCGAGCGATCCAATCGGCTGTTGCCGCAGTTCTTCAGAAACGTGTCCTTCGATGCCGCTCGGGTAAGTAGCGGATTGCGCCTGATGCTTTGGGGATTCTTCAAAAAAATCCTTATCGCCGACCGTCTGTCGGTGCTGGTAGATCAGGTCTATAACAATGCCGGCGCCTATTCCGGGTGGCCTCTTATCATTGCCACATATGCATTCGCTTTCCAGATATATTGTGACTTTTCGGGCTACTCGGATATTGCCATTGGTGCGGCTCGCATTCTTGGTTTCGATCTGATGACCAATTTCAGGCAGCCGTACCTTTCCCGATCGGTTCGCGAGTTCTGGACCCGATGGCACATTTCACTGTCTACCTGGTTCAGGGACTACGTGTACATTCCACTGGGCGGAGTACGGGTCGGGACTGCCAAACTGTATAGAAACCTGGCGGTCGTGTTTCTCCTCAGCGGTTTATGGCACGGCGCCGCGTGGACATTTCTGGTCTGGGGCGCTCTTCATGCCACGCTGATAATCGGATCGCACGTTACCAAACCTTTCCGATCCCGCGCGGCACACTTTCTCAGATTCAACAAGGCTCCCGAGGCGTCAAATGTCCTTCGTGTTTTCGTGACCTTTCACCTGGTGACGTTCGCCTGGGTGTTCTTCAGGGCAAACTCTTTACCCGATGCGTTTCACGTGATCCGCACCGGCTTTTACGGTTTGGGTGAGGGCGTGACCGGGGATCTTGGGTTGAATATAGTTCAGCTCTCGATAGCGGTAGCGTCGATTGTGGTCATGGAGATTGTGCAAAGCCTGCATGCGCATGGCCTTCTGGACAAAATCAGGCGAAGGAGCCCGGTTGCGGTTCGGTGGGCCGTGTACGCGATGGTGGTGCTTGTACTACTGAATCTTCGCACTCCCATTCGGTCGCCCTTCATTTATTTCCAATTCTGAGAAATGCCCTAACTAAGAAAGCACTCATTCCGAAAATACAGGATAGTGTCGGCAAAAGAGATTACTCGAGCCGGAAAACAGTGATAACTTATGGTTGAATATATCGGAAAGATCGTTCTTTTTCTCCTGATTGTCGTGACGGCACAGATATTTCTGTCGCTGGACTACCGTTTTACTCCGTCGGAAGAAACGGAAGCGGATCCCGACGAAAAAATGCCTCTTATTTCCATTCCGGATGCAGGAATCTACACACCCACCGAAGAGGTTCTTGCCGCACAGAGGTTTCAGGCATCGTATCCCGAAATTGGTTTCTTATGGAAACCGTACCTGGGCTCCCGCGATACGGCAATTCTTCAGTGGTCGGACCAGGATCCGGTAGAGCTGTTTACCGATCGATATGGTTTTATCAACAGTCCCGAAGCAATTGAGCTGCAACAGGCCGGGAACAGGATTGAGATCCTTGGACTGGGCGGTTCATTCATGCAGGGAGCGGCCACTGTGTTTCATGATTTCTTTTCGATTTACGACCGTCTGTACTATAACATGGCCACCCATCGACACACGTTTCCCATGTTTTCGGCCGCATTCGACAGGTACGCGGATACCGTGCGTCCCTCGCTCGTACTTCTTGGACTTAACGAAGCTTCGCCGGCCCTGATCGAAGACTATGAAAACTGGGCCGAATCCGGGCTTGACTGGTTCACCTACCATTCCGGCACCTGGGCCGGTCCGCCGATCGATTCGCGCCCGAATCTCGGTCCGCTTAACATGTGGGAGACGGGTTATGCTCTTGCCGTCGCGGTACTCAGAAAAATCGGTCTCCACAAAAGAACACCCCCGAAAGAGGAAGATCAGATCACCAAAACGGTGCGAGAAATACGACGGGTTGCCGATAAGTGTGAGACAATTGGGGCGCACTTGCTTGTGCTGTATATCCCCGGCAAGGCGACCGCCCTCACCGGCGATTCAAAAGGGCTGCCGGTTATCGAGGAAATCCTCAACCGTCTGAAAAGCCTGGGAATTGATCACCTCGATCTTCGGCCGACATTCGAGAATGTGGATGATCCCTCTTCGCTGTATTATGTGGTCGACGGACATTGGAACAAGTATGGAATGGTCGAAGCGGCCAAAGCGATTGAGCGGTGGATTGATTCGAATGGGACGTGGTGAGTTTTCCGAAGATCCGTCCCTTTAGCCCAAGTTTCGCAGTCGAGAGACGCCGTACCGCGCTGCACTGAGCGGTGTCGAAGTGAGCGGTGTCGAAGTGAGCGAAGCCGAAAT
>CAYFVL010000160.1:0-13868 GCA_964346405.1 uncultured Fibrobacterota bacterium | reverse complement strand
GATTCGCCGCGATTCGGCGTGCAGAAACAAATATGTCTCGCCCCTTCAGGGCTGGAGATTGCATGGCATTGTCCTTCCCGGGCCTTCAGCCCGGGCTGGTATGTGCCGCCCCTTCAGGGCTGGGGAGATTGCGTGGCATTGTCCATCCCGGGCCTTCAGCCCAGGCTGGTATGTGGCACCCCTTCAGGGCTGGTGGCGAGGCTTTCGAATAGGGCCTGAAGGGCTCTGACATACCAGCCCAGGCTGAAAACCTGGGATTAAATGTTCTGCTTGTGCGCTTCGCGGAAATAGAAAAGGCACTCAAGCGTGCACGTGCTCATCAACGTCAGCTCTCCAACCACTTGCAGGCCACTATACAAAGAAGTCTTTTCGTCTCTCGTACCGTCTTGCGGGAGGACGATGGGAGCACGAAAAAGTATTTCCTAACCCCACGAAGAACGCCCGACAACGCTGTCGGACAACCCCTCATTTTATAAAGGGCGTCAACTCCTTGACCGAAAAAACATGCAAGCTGTGAAGTGCCCGGGTGCAGGCGATGTACAACATACTACGGTCAATGTCACTGTTATAGGTTTGCGGGTCGGCATAGGGAATGATTACCTGATCGAATTCAAGGCCTTTAGCCATATGTGTGGTTGTGATAACAATGCCTTTGGTGAAGCGCATGCTATCGGGAGTGAGTAACGAAACCAAAGATTCCGGAAAACCCAGTTGCCTGTGGAATCGTTGCGCAGTCTCTTGTGTTTTGCAGATGATCCCTATGGAGGCGTGTTGTTTGCGGCCCGTTTCAAGATCCTTCAAAATTCCAAGGGTCTGCTCTTCTTCGTTATCGAGTATTTTGACAACCGGATGCTCACCGTGTCGCTCGATGGGAATAAGCTCTTGATTTCGATGTATGCCCTGAGCGAACTCCATGATTTCAAAGCTGGAACGATAGCTTTTGTTGAGTTTAAAACACTCCGAGTCCCTGAATACCTGCTGTATCTCGCGGTGAGAGCTGGAGCCGTATGGGTTGACCGATTGGTTGGCATCGCCAAGAATAGTCATTTTACACTTGAACAGCTCCGAGAGAACCGCGTACTGAACCGGTGTGTAATCCTGCATTTCATCGACTACCAGATGTTTCACTTCTCTGTATGAAGAATCGACCGGCCCTTCAAGTTTTATTTTCAAATACACCAGCGGAAAGACATCGGAATAGTCGAGAATGCCGCCCTTGCCTGTTTTGAACAGGGACGGCTCTTCGCACCACCCGTAAAAGTCACGATAGAGTTTCATTAAACTCGTTGTCCGGTACATTTTCTTCACCGCGGCGTGTACTCCGGCAGTTTTGTGGATTCCCCTTTCAAACCGGGGGGACATCCTGATTGTGCGGACGATATCGTCGGAAATTCTCTTCAGGCGTACCTTTATTGGCATTGCTTGATACGCCCGATACAGCTCGGCCACGCGATTCGCGTCGACAACAAGGTCTCCCACATGAATATCGCGTGGTTCAAAATAGTTGTCTTCGATATGCTGAACAAACCGGCGTAGTTTGTCGAGAAACGCACAGTTGGCTTTATATCTGATACGTTCCACAAGGCGCGGATCGGGTGAATCGAGCAACATCGAAACCTGGTCGAAGAATGTCTGAAACTTGACCTTTTTGCCGAGTTCAACGGCGGCAATCTTTTCAAAATTCAATTCAGGTATTTGTTCTTCGCCAAGCTCCGGCAACACGTTCGAGATATAATCGGCAAAGACATTGTTGGGTGAAACGATCATGATGTTTTGTGAGGAGATGGAATCACGGTGCCGGTAAAGAAGGAATGCGACACGATGAAGCGCTATCGATGTTTTCCCCGAACCGGCGGCCCCCTGAATTATAAGGATTGGGGAAGACTCATTACGGATTATGCGGTTCTGGTCTTTCTGAATAGTGGCGACAATGGTCTTCATTCGCTCATCGGAAGTCGTGCTGAGTTCCTTTTGAAGAATATCGTCCTGAATGTTCAATGAACTTTCCAGCATGAACTCGAGTATGCTTTTTCTGATCCGGAACTGTCTTTTGCGGGTTATGTCACCCTGAACAATTCCCGACGGCGACTGATATTGGGCGGCGCCGGTTTCATAGTCGTAAAACATGCTTGCGATCGGCGCTCGCCAATCGTATATAAGGTTCTTGCCGGAGGACTCCTCATGAAACGGATGGACCCCGATATATAACGGCAGGTCGGATTTTCGGCCGTTTTCCGCAAAATCAATTCTTCCGAAATAGGGGGAGTCGACAAGTTTCCGCAATCGCTCACGCTTTTTCACCAGCGACTCACCGGTCAACCCGGCAATGGCGATTGTTTGGCGAACCGACGATTTTTCCGCGCCATCCAATTCGTGAACATTTTCCCAGAGATAGTTTTTGTTACTCTGCAGATTATCGGAGGCTGTGGCGATACGTTTCTCCGATTCCCGAATGGCCTCACGGAGCTTCGAAAGAATGTCTTCAAGGCGCTTCTCTTCATCTATTGTAATTGTTCCTGTCATATCGCATCTTTCACGTAAAAGTACATGTATCGTGGGGCCACGTGCCAATCCTCTTCGAGCAGGATTGCGTTTGGAGCAGGCTGTTTCCGCAAAAACCTTTGCGCCGGCTTACGCAGAATGCCGTGAGTCGATTGTCGAAATCGGGTTAACCTGAAATACGCTTGCAATCGGAGGCACAACTAACAAGGCAGACGATCATCAAGCAGGAATCGAGAGGCATTAGCAATGGTTTTATTACCAAATCCCACCGACCCAAAATACTTCCTGGCCGAGGTCTCAATCCAATTGCCGCGCTTCGTATGCCAGGTCGTCCAATTAGTCTGATGCAGACCACTTCTTACGAATCGTACCCGTACTTAGTGTGTGTCCGAAAACTCCCATTCATCGAGTCCCGAATTAACTTCGGGAAGATGAACCTGTCGATTCCGGCCGAAAACGGGCACCTTCCCGATTGGAATCGGGGCTCGGAGTCCGTTTTCGAGGGTTTCTGGACAGGCACTATATCATAAGAACGTGCGGGAGCATACATACAAGCAGGCTGTTATTCGGTTCTTTAAGGGACCCGTTCGATGGACACCTGTGGAGTAGTGGTATCTGACGGCAATTTTTGCCGACCCCGGTGATTCCGGCAAGCAGTTGAATACAAAAAACCGAATAGACACCGCTCAAGCCCCACCTCCGGCCTGAGCGGTTTTTTTTGTGGTTGAATTAAACCTGTTCACTACATGTCGGTTCGCGGGTTCAAGAACTTCCGGGTTACCGTATTCCGGTCAGCATTTCGCCCATTCTCTTATTCCCCACACGCACCTGAACCAGATATGCACCATTGGCGAATTGCAGTTGGTTTGCATTCGCGCGCTCGAAATTGACCACGGCTCGGCCGTTGCTCATCGTGCCGCTCCATGTACCCACCGTTCGCCCCTTCAGGTCGGACACTGTAATGCGGTACGGCATGGTGGCTTCGTAGTTGGCAGATGTGACGAGCACCAGCTTGTTGCCGTGAAAAGCCAGATTCAATGCATCCGCGGAGGCTCGATCGATCTCATGGTTTCCACTTTGTCGAGAAGGCGTTATGCTTGTCTGTCCGGATTCACCGTAAAGATAGAACCCCGCGAATCGGTACAGGATGCTCCGCCAGTCGTTCAGATAGGTAAGAAGAATGTCGCGCCCAATGTTTTCGGCATCTCCACTGCGATACAGTGCGCCGGCCACCATGATTTCAGTCAGAGATCTGTAATAACTACCATGTTCCGTCTCGCCTATTTCGCCTTCGAGAGCATCAAATCCAATTGAATGCCCGGTTGCATTGCTTCGCAGCAGGTACTCCTTGAGCGCAGGCACGGCCTCAGGGCTCCTTATTTTCGAAAGGCCGAGGCATATATAGCGGATGTGGCTGAAATCTCGATGGTCTCCGCATTCACTCAGTTTTTTTGTCAATACCGGAACCACGCTTTCGCAGCCGGTGTACCCCAGAGCGTATAGATACCCGTCGATATCCGGGCACCTTGCTACATCCCATCCCGAACATCCCCCTCCCAAAGGTTGCTGTTCCACGTATTGGGCCAGGTAGGCGGCTTCGGAGGTGTCGCCAAGCAAACAGAGGATTTGAGCAAGACGGGCCGTAGGGTTTGTCGAAAATACGTCCTTGATAATAGGAATGGAGCGTTCTTCGGCTTGTAGCAAAATAACTCCATGAGAGACTTCTCCCTTGGTAATTTCGTCATATGGTTCTTCTGTATTCTCGGCGGCATAGCGAAGCTGCTCGTCGGTGAACTCGGGCATATCGACAAAGCTATTCATGTCAACACCGTAATCATCCAGATTGCCCATGTCGAACAGGTACTGCTGAATGGGTTTGAGATCGAGATTGCGCACCGGCGTTCCCGATTTGGCGCTTACCGCGGCCGTATATCCCGCGGCGAATCCCAGATTCTCAAGAGTTGGCTGGCCGCGAACAAACGCCAGGGCGTCGTGCGAAACAGAAATGCTCTTTCCCGCAATAAGGATGCCCTCGATGCTTTCGGGCAGTATACTGCGAAGCGGAATCTGGACAGTCCTTTTTGCGGGAACCTGCCCAATCATTCTCTCATGACTGGTGTACATCACACCGTGCATATCAAACTTTCCGTCTCCCAGACCGATACAGTCCGAAAACGTTCTGCGCACCGCAATATCACCGATGCCGATTGTGCGTTCTCCCCATACCCGGCGAGATTCGCGAAGTAGTGCAAGGGGGTATATATCGAATATTTTTTCGGGATTCAGTTGTCTGTGATAGTGCACGAAGTAGTATGATTGCCCAAGCATATCGGTTGGGGAGAATGGAGTTTCATTCCCGTTATTATAGCCGGAGGGAATCGGCGAATCGCCGGTATGGTGTGAATTCTGGATGTACAGATCGTCATCATTCATATAGGTGAACTCGGCTCCCGCCCAGGCGCACAAATCTCCGTCTCCCGTTCCATCAACAGCGTTTTTGCACAGGACGATTCCTCTGCCCTGCGGACTGGATACAACCAATCCCAGTACCTTGTTTCCCCGATTGACGACCCCGGTGACGGTCGTATTGAACCACACCTTCCCGCCGGCTACCGTCAGCTCTTGGAACAACCAGTTGGAAAAATCTCGAGGTGGGGCCGCCCGTACTCCGTCGGGTCTGGAGTACTCCCTGGTAAATCCCGTGTTCGGTCCTCCATAGTCCCTGCCTATGCTGTTCACTACGACGCCGCCCAACATTCCGCTTCGCTCGATCACCAACACGTTCGCTCCCGCTCTCGCGGCGCCAATGCCCGCCGGCGCTCCCCCGGTGCCGCCCCCTGCAACAACAACATCAAACGAACCCCATACCGGGAGTTCGCTTCGGGCCTGTGGGATTGTCGGATAGTTCTGATACAGACGCGATCCGGTAAGCAGTTCCCGAACCTCCGCACCGGATTCAACGGCGGTCCCACCCTGCACTGTCTTGACTTTTAAGCCCGCAGGTAGTGTTTTGCCCGCAGCCTCGGCGGCGATCGATTTACCAAGACGCTTTCCCAGCCTGAAGAGATTGAGTGGCTCGACTACATCTTCGGCGATCGAGCGCTCTACTGCTATTGCCGAACCGATAACGTACAGATTGTCGGTATTCATCGGCTTTGTGCATGCCAGGTTAAGTGCATCGGGGCCCGGGTAGGATGTTGCGGTTTCGGGCATTTCGGCTTCGATCGCAATCGGCTCGACCATATCCATCGAATACGCCCCCCATGCCGCGTCCGCACGATCGAATTCCTGTCTCAACCGTGATTCCGCCTCACAACGCTCCGGCCAGGATCCGCCGGTAAAAAGGAAGTCCTTTTTCGCTTCCTGATAATTCCCGATAGTTTTACCGACCAAAGACGACAAGTAAAGCGTCCAGGATAGGTTCACCGGGGTGTCCGACGGCCAGGGGGTCATCCGCGCACCCGCAATACGGGCCAGACCGGCCATTGGTGTCGCATCGATCACCGATTTCGCCTCGATGCATTGTCGACCCGCCTTATTCGCCACCACAACTCCCCACACAGCCGCATCGTCGTCGGCTACAATCACATCGACTGCGTGCGACCAATGCAGGAGCTTAATACCTGCGGAGACCAAAGCGGCTTCTACGCCCTGTTTGTGCTGCAGAGGATGAATAAATGCATAATTTCCATCAACGGCTAACGGTCCGAAAACCTTTTTTTCATCAGGAGTGAGTTGCGCATCGGCATCGAGCCAATAGCGACCGGTCGAGGTGATTTCGTGCCCGAACCACGATCCGGCAGAGACAATCATAACCGACGCCCCTTCCGCGGCGGCGCTCAAGGCTGCCCCAATTCCTCCTTCATTCGCCCCAACCACCAGAACGTCGACGCGGTGAGTGACCGGAATATCCCGGGCGCTTTGCACAATGACTTCATCGGCGGACACACAGACGCTCACCATTGCAAACGCCGCAGACACTTTCAGTACTCCAGCAATTAACTTCCACATCTCTGCCTCGTCTTTTTTTTTGTGGTATTTCGAACAAATGCAAACCTTCCCGTGCAAGATAAAGGATTTGGTATTACAATACAGAATGGCATGTGCCTATCCGATCATAAGAAGCAAAGGAAGAAAACGTGGCCGATTACTGGAGCCCTGAATGTCTCTAAGAACTCAGCAAATCCTGGAAAGCCTTCGAAAGCAGATCGATGAGAGTCGAACCGACACCCTCCCGCCTTTGCGGCATCTGGCCCAACAGCTTGGCATTTCGGTCCCCACACTAAGGCCGATACTGCAGCAACTTCGGCGAGAACAGCTCATCCGGTTCCGCCGAGGGAGCAAGGTGCGAATTGTAGGACGAGTCACAGCCGGGCAGGATAATCCGGGCAAACCGTCTCACGAAAAAATGGCCGATGTGCTGAGGGACATGATCAGGACAGGCTCTATTCGCACTGGAGAAGCAATCCCGAAACAATCGTTTCTTGCTCTGAAGCATAAAGTATCCCCGACCACCGTGCGCAAAGCCTGCCACCGGCTTTCCCGGGAGGGCTGGATGCACAAGAAGGGAAAGAGTTACATCGCGGGAGATTTGGCCGCCTCCGGGAGGCGCAACCTCGATGGGGCGTCGGGCTTCATCTACATTTTTGCCGCCAAATGGCATAGTTGGGATTATCTTTGCCGCAGCACCAGAACTTCTGAATTTGGAATGTCTTTCGTTCGTGAATCGCAACGCTATAATGTCAGACTCATTCTCGTTACGCGGGATGCGAATTCAAAAGACACCGGCAAGCCCCCTCTTTCTTTGGCCGCGGCTCTCCGGTTAATCGGGTCTCAAGGTTCCCTGTGTCGCGGGGTGCTCCTTGCGTGCAGCCTTGACGAATGGCCCGAAGTTTTCGAGTCTACGATTGAAAAACTCATTCCGCGTCGGATACGAGTAATCTGGTTCGATCGTTACAATGAGAAACGGTCCGCATCGATTCGCTCACCCAATCTGGTTCGTTGTCATTTTGACGAGTTGCCGGCGGTTTCGGAGGCGGTCGGGTATCTTCACGGCAAGGGGCACCGAAAATGGGCGTACTGCATGACCAGGCATTCCGACTGGCAGCAAACCAGAGCCCAACTGCTGATCAGGGAAGCTAAGCGAAAAGATCCCTCGATAGAATTGTGTTCGTATTTGGATATATTGTGTGAACCTGATCCTGCACAGCGAAGACGTCGTTTGTTCGATGCCCTGAAGCAGTTACGTTCCTCGCCGCACACAAGCATAAGAGAAGCGGCCGAAAAAGTAGATCCGTTACGACTTCTGTCAATAGCTCCCGATATTCCGCTTGCCGAATTGTCCACACAGGAGCGCATCGTCAGATGTTCGCTCATGCTTTATCCAATGCTGGTTGATAGTGGCATATCGGTGATTATCTCTCCCAACGATCTTACAGCGCGCCGTGTGCATCGCCCATGTCTTGCAACACTCGGCCTCAAAGTACCCCAGAGCATTTCGATGCTTGGGTTCGACAATTCGTATCGATATTCATTCTATCCCCTAACCTCCATCGACTTCGGCTTTGAGAGGCTTGGATACGCTGCATTCCACCTTCTACTTCAAGATATACCCCTCTATCCAAACCGCTCCGGAGACGTCTCTATACGGCCGGTGGTGAGTGAAAAAGGGAGTGTTGTTGCCCCGGAATAGTCTGGCGGGGATTGGATATTGTAGCCGCCAAATTCATGGTCATTGGGCGTAGTGGATTTGTCCTGTGTATATAGTTCTTTTTAGCCGGCGCAGTATTCCGGTCTAGAAAAATCTATGCCCCCTGGGTACAGTATCTTCTTCCGCTTCGTGCGGCTCAGTCTAATTGGGTATGAGGGGCCGGGTTGTCCGACTGCGCAAACGTCAGTAGAATAACGTTTCCCCCTTCTAATCATTGCCTTGATGTACTTTGTATTAATTAAGTTTCGCCACGTGCATACAGACGAGGAGTTTTTCATATGGCCATCTACCGATTTCAAAGCAACTCACTCGATGAAGTACCGTCCACAACCTTTCAGACTGAGGGAATACTCGAGCGCCGCGATCTCCAGGCCGCATTAAAGAGCAAGATAGACGTTATAGCCCCGGACTGTATGGTTATCGCCGAAGAGTTCAGTGAATGGTCGGATTCGCAGCGTCGCATTGATTTACTTGCGGTCGATAAGAATGCGAATCTGGTAGTCATTGAGCTGAAGCGTAACGAAACCGGTGAGCATATGGATTTGCAGGCGATCCGGTATGCGGCAATGGTCTCTACATTGACGTTCAAACAGGCGACGGAGATATTCGGAAGATACCTTGCTGATAATGGAAATGAGGTGAATGCCGAGGAACGGCTACTCGAATTCCTGGGCTGGGAATCGCCGGACGAAGAATTCGGCCTGGATGTACGGATCGTTCTGGTTTCGTCGAATTTTTCAACAGAGCTTACCACCTCGGTAATGTGGCTCATGGAGCGAGATATTGATATTACATGTGTTCGACTGATTCCGTATAAATCCGACGATACCGTATTGATCGATGTACAGCAGATCATTCCTCTGCCGGAAGCTGAAAAGTATCAAGTCAAAATAAAGGAACAGGCGGAGGAGCGACGGGAAGCGAGAAAAACCCGGAAAGATCGGACGCAGTATACATTTCAGGAGGAACGCCATAACAAACGAAAGCTTGTTCACGCGGAGTTGAAAGCCTGGTTCGATGAAAATCAGCCTCGCAAAGTATCAGAGCTGTTTGAAGCATTTCCCGAGCGAGTCCATCCAAGGGGATTGTTGGTTCCGGAGCAAAAGGCGCTCGAGATCCGCGACCGTCAGAAGATCGATCGACATTTTCTGAATGAGGACGAGATTTTTGAGTTCCCCGAGAGCGGTCGCTGGGCTGCCACAAACCAGTGGGATAAGGCGCATATAGACGAATTCATTGCATATGCGGCCAATTGCGGATATGAGATAGAGGAGAGTGGCGAACTACGAAAAAAGTGGAATCAGGATCTGTTCTTTCAGGAGCTTTCGGACAAAGTCCCGCCGGAAAAATACGAACTAATCAAATCGTTTCATTCCAACATCACGAAAATGGGTGTATACCGAACAAAATGGGGAAGCGGGATCGATCGCGGCTCTTTCAGCATCGTCGCCGATTCAATCAGCGACAAGTCGCTGTTCTCCGTTTACACCGACGGGGCGCTAAGGTTTTCTTTCCATTGGCTCATACATACCCCAACCCAACGTAAGGCTCGTGATATGATTTTTGACTATATTTCTGCTTTGTCCGAGTTCAATCTTTCTGAGGACCAGCGAGACAAAAAAGCGACATTGTATAATTGGTGTCGCGATCGGGAGGTCCTGGAAAAACTACTCCTAAAGATAAAGAGAGAATTTTGCGAGGCGAGTTAACAATGTACATGCATACTTCATTATACCGAAAGACCTTTCAGCCAATATCGTTTCTCGTTTTTGTCCTATTGTGGGTACCGACTGGAGCTGGACAATCCATTCTAGCCGAGTCTTTTGCCGGCGTAAAATCTCGAGCGATGGGCGGAAGCGGTTGTGCCGTTGCAGTTGACGGCGGGTCAGTCACGCAGAATCCGGCGTTGTTGGGTATTGAGAATGATCGTTGGCAGGGAATCGAAGCTCAGTACCATCAGAGTCCGGTCGATGACTACACAGTGCAATCGCTCTTCTCGGTTACTGACCAGGAAAAGGTATTGCACAATCTCGGCATCTCAGTGCATCTTAATACGTTGATTGAGGAAGAGGTACTCTATGCGGTGGACTTCAGCGGATCGACTAATGTTTTCCGATGGAGCGACAATGAATACGTTTTGGGAATTGGAGCCGGATACTGTTTCGGAGCTGAGGGTCCTGTCGCCCATTCCCTCGGGGGTACCCTCAAATACTTTCGCCGAGCCATTGAGATTGAGCCCGTTGGCACATTCTACACCGGCGCAGCTTTTTCTTTTGACCTGGGATATATCCTTCGGTTATTCAAGCGACTGCATGTCGGAGTTGCATTGCGCAATACCGGCCCTGAAATCGAATGGGTGGAAGACGGCTTACCACATGAATTCGTCCCACAGCCCACCCAATTGCCTTGGGGAATAGGCTACACAGACGGATTAACGTGGAACAACATCCGGACCTTAGACTATTCGCTTGAGATCTCTCAAAAAGTGTTTTTGCGAAAAGAGCACCGAGAACTCTACACAAATGCTTTCCGTGCAGGAGCAGAATTCGTTTTTTTTCGTACCATGGCGATACGAGCGGGGTACAAAAAAGAAGCGAGTAAGCGGCAGGAGTTTGAGACGCTGTCGATGGGATTCGGTCTAAGCGTTCTGAACCATCTCGAGTTCGACATGTTCTTCTCTCGCAACAACAACGAGTACAAAATTGACGATCCCCGGTTCGGCTTCGCCGTTACGCTCAAGCGGGCATTGGAATGGGAGAAATGGGATCGGAAATGGTGGTTGGTGCGTGGTAGTGATTCGCATTAGTTTCAGAAGGGAATCCGAACTCTGTTCTGGCACTAAAGTGCCAACCATCATTGTAAGAGTGAGAAGAGTATGTACCGGGAATAGATTTCAGATGCACCCAGGAGACCTTTTCACTATCGGGCGCATAAGTTTAGCACGCGTGCTCGACTGCGACCAATCGCGTATGTGGAGCCGGGGAGAACGCCGTCTCGACGTACCACCAACCTCACAACCCCGGTCTCCGTGCCATCGTCGGACACTGAATCGCAGGAATGCCTTGCATCGGTTTCAGAAATGAAACTGAACTCTGTTCCGGCACTAAAGCACCGGTCATCATTGTTGAGAGAGAATGGCATGGCCAAGGACGAAGACTTCGAGGGCACCAGGGAGATCATCTCATCACCGAGCTTACGTTTCTCGGCACTATTCTCTTGATAACAAGCATCCTGCCGATCCTTCCATCCCGGCCATCCGATTAGACAACTTCCACCACCACCTGCCAACCCGAATCCGTCTGAATTACGGCAGAGCAGCTGTTCCCGAGAAGCATGAGCAGTTTTTCGTGAGAGTGACACCGGCTTGGCGTGGTCGTCAGGTACCCCTTCGGGCGCAAGGGCCGAATAGACCCGCGTGGCAACAAATAATTTTATGTACAATATGATCTTTTTCATATTCCCAAACCAGGAGTAATCTATCATGAAGAGATTTACAACCATCCTGATTGTGGCGGCATTCAGCGCGACCATTTTTGCCGAACCCGATCTGTCCGATATGGTTTCACAAAACATGAAATCCATCGGCGGCGGCGGCCATCTCAGTACTCATTTCCGGTACTACGAAGACGACGGTTATGAGCTCCGGAGCTTCGGGACATCCGCCTATTTCAGCTACGAGTCGTTTTTCGCCAACCGTTGGTCTTTCCGCCTTTCTCCCTCTTTCGGAGTCTGGATGTACGATGATGATGACGGATCGCTTAGTATTGATGCCTCGGTTGGTATAAATCGATATTTCGGTGAATCCGGGTTTATACCGTATGTACATATCGGATTGTCCTCGGATTATTACCTGAGAAACCATCGCAACCGGCTCGATATCAGCCCGAAAGCCGCAATCGGATTCGTGCGAGAGATCCGAGACAGGTTCTACCTGGATGTGAATTTACGGTTACCGACATTTGTGGGATTGAAAATCGATGAAAATGGTGCAGACTTTGGGCTTAGAGGGTTCTCAACCCCGATCTCGTTCGGGTTCAAGTATTACTATTAAAAAAGACACACAGATTTTTATCCCGGGAGTCGCGGAGTGGAAAACGACGAAACGCATTTTCCAAAAATCACATCGCTTATCCTGACAGTTAACAGAACAGGCCCGGTAATGGTTCTCTTCTGTATCATATTGTCTGTCTGGACAAGCACTGCGCAAGACCTCCTGACCACCCCGCTTACGGGACCAAAATCGCGAGCCATGGGAGGCACCGGGTGTGCCGTGGTGATGGACGGGGGATCGGTACGACTGAACCCGGCACTTCTGGGGATCGAGGATCGCCGGTGGGAGGGCGGCGAATTTCAATACTACAGAAAACCGATTCTTGAAGATATCGTACCGTGTCTCTACACGATTTCATCTCAAGAAGAAGCCTTACACAACCTGGGAATTACCGCATATCTGGCTGTTCTGCGTCATGAAATGGAACAGGTCATGAATAGAAATGGACGCCCGGTTTCCGTCGGCTGCGGGTATGATGATAGATACCTGTTCGGGGGCGGGGCCGGCTATTGTCTGGATATCAATACCCATATTGAGAATTCCCTTGGAATAGCCGTCAAGTACTATCGCGAGGTATCCGGAAGCGAGTCCGAGGGCATATTCCTTAGCAGTTCCGTGTTCTCATTTGATCTGGGGTATGTCCTCCGAGTGCTTAAACGAGTGTCTCTGGGTGCGTCGCTGCTCAATAGCGGTCCTCACATGAAATGGATACAGGAGGGGGTGTCTATATACTCCATTCCGCAGCCCACACAGCTTCATTGCGGCATAGGCTACAAAGACGGAGTAAACTATGATCACTTTCGGATATTAGACTATTCACTCGAGATTTCCCATAGATGGATTCTGCGCAGAGAGTATCGCGAATATAACAACGACATCTTTCGAGCAGGGGCAGAGGCTGTTTTCCTGCGAACGCCGGCTCTTCGGGCGGGATACGAAACTGAACTTCATGAAACCGATCCGACAAAGACTTTGTCAACTGGGGTGGGCCTGAGTATTCTGAACCATTTTGAGTTCGACCTGTTTCTCTCTCGCAAAAACAAATTCGAATCCCTCAACCCCCGGTTCGGCTTCGCCGTTACGCTCAAGCGGGCATTGGAATGGGAGAAATGGGATCGGAAATGGTGGTTGGTGCGTGGTAGCGATTCGCATTAGTTTCAGAAGGGAATCCGAACTCTGTTCCGGCACTAAAGTGCCGGCCATCATTGTAGAGTGAGAAGAGTATGTACCGGGAATAGATTCTGGATGCACCCAGGAGACCTTTTCACCATTGGGCGCATATTCTGGGCAACAAACTCACGCAAAAAGTATTGGGAGTGAGCCTAATCCAGGTGAACCTACTTGTGTAGATAAGATGCTTCTACTGTTAGAAGCCCCGGTGATCTCGTCGGCTCACCAGAACTTGCGACGACACGCGATGGTGGAGGCCGGTCACGAGCAGCCCCGACGGACCACCTTCCCTCCCAACCGGCACTCCTGCTTTTGCGGCGTCAGCAAAACCAATCTCTCAACAATGAGAAAAGTAGTGGTTCCCGGCACAGAGAATCAAACTAGTACCGTGTAACAATTAAAGCTTCGGATATAGTCTTTTCAGTTTTATCCGCG
>CAYFVL010000159.1:0-13985 GCA_964346405.1 uncultured Fibrobacterota bacterium | reverse complement strand
TACGCATACTGCTCTATCCCTCGGCTCCGCTCGGGACATCGCCTCGGCTCCGCTCACTTCGACACCGCTCAGTGCAGCGCGGTACTGCGTCCCTCGACTGCGAAACTTGGGCTAGAGTCTGTCCGGGAACACATTCGGTTCCCCGTTCGGATTAGAAACTTGTGCCGGTATTACGGTTTTGAAATGCAGATAGAATCGGTCGGGGTATCGGACCGGTCGAACAAAAATGGAAATAGCTGGAGGAATTTGTGAAGGATAAATTGGATAAAAACGATTTGAGCCGTTTGGCCAGCGAGAGGGGATCGCGCTGTATCTCCATGTACATTTCCATGTACCGGGACGGTCATGAATCCAAACAGAATCGGATCGTTTTCAAAAACGCTGTGGCGGAAGCTAAACAACGCTGTGCGGATCTTGGTGATTCGGAAATCGAAATTGAGAAGTTGTTTTCATGGAGCGAAGACCTGCACCTGAATGATGAATTCTGGAATCATCAGGAAGACGGGTTGGCGATCTTTGTGAACGGGACAAAACTCTGGACCTTTCGCTTTCCGGTATCATTCGCCAACCAAGTCGTGGTCGGTGAGCGGTTTCATCTGAAACAATTACCCTCACTTCGGGTTCTTGGGAAACCATTCTATCTGCTGATGCTGAACAAGGCGGGAATTGAGCTTATCCAGGCATCACGATATGCTTTCGACATCGTGAATCTGGAGGGCATTCCCGACGGAATTCATGATGTTCTGAAGTATGATGATCCCGAGCGGCAGTCTCGTTTCCACACCGGACTACAGAGGCCTGCCACCGGAGAAAGGCAAGAAGCGATGCACCACGGGCAGGGCGAAGGTAAGGATGATACCGACAGAACCCTGAAAAGGTATATGGACGCTTTCGAAACAACTGTGCGCAGCAGGATTGCTTCCGAGAATCTGCCGTTGGTCCTCGCGGGGCCGGAACGTCTGATAGGAGCATACCGTCAAGCAAACCACTACCATCTGCTTGCCGACGATGCGGTAGTCACCAATTTCCATGGACGGCATTCCGATGATGTGTTGAAGGAGGCGTTTCCGATTGCCGAGAAATTCTGGCGCCAGAGCCGGGACAAAGCAGTCGAGAACTATCGCCGGTTTATTAACGGGAGCAACGGGGCTCACGCGTTAAAAGGGATCCGTGAAGTGCTTGAAGCCGTTGAGGACGGCAGGGTCGCTCAGTTGTTTGTCGCCTCGGATGTTCCACTGTGGGGGAAATACAGGAGCGATACCCGGGATGTGGAATTACACGACAGTTGGCAAGGCGGCGATGAAGACCTTCTTGACCGAGCCGCAGTGGACGCATACGGGAAAGGAGGAGAAGTTTTTGCCCTTCGTCGCGATGAAATGCCGGATCAAGAACTGGCCGCCGCGGTATTGCGTTATTAGTTGACAACGCCTTCAGGAATGGGGATGCTTGAAGAATTCGTGAACTTTGGTTTCTATGGTATCGGTGAGGTCGGCAATTGTACGCTCCATTCGTAGTACTGGTATGCAGATGGATATCAAGAAAACGATAATGAATATTGAGAGTGCCGGTATCACAATTACAGTCATACCGAAATCTCTGCTTTCCCGGTGTATATATGAAGGATTGCACCCGATTGAGTACTTAGGGTTCTACTTATTGTCGTAGGATGAGTAAGCGCTTCGAGTGTCGAGGTTACTACGAGCATACGGTTTCTTCCATTTGAAGGGCGGGGTTCATGCGCGGCGGGCGCAGTGATCCTCTTTGGCTGCGCTCGTGGGCAACAATGCCGATCATTGCCGCATTATCGGTGCAGAATTCTGGAGAAGGCGTAAACACAGCCGTGCCGAAAGCGTCGCGCATTCGGTCACGAAGGGTTGTGTTGCAGGCCACACCGCCAACGATCGCAACCGTCTCGACTCCGGTTTCCCGGCGGGCCACGCGGGTGTTGCGGATCAGCGATTCAATGACGGCGTTCTGAAACGAACCGCAGATCAAATCCTTGTATTCCTCCGCATACCTTTCATCCTTCTCCGCGATATGATACTTGACCGCGGTTTTCAGTCCGCTGAAGCTGAAGTTCAGCTTAGGTCCGGCGGTTTGTGCGATTGGAAACCTAATTGCTTCGGTACTGGTATGTCGTTTGGCGCATTTTTCAATTTCTCGTCCGGCGGGATAGGTGAACCCCAGCATCTTACCAACTTTGTCAAATGCCTCTCCGGCGGCGTCGTCCACCGTGCTTCCGAGGCATTGATATCGACCGAAATCCGATACAAGGTACAGCGCCGTATGCCCACCGGAAACGACCAACGCTATGAAAGGGAACGGTATTTCGGGATGTTCGATAGTCACCGAGGCGATGTGTCCTTCAAGATGGTTCACACCGGTGATGGGAATTCCATACGCCCGGTGGAGTCCCAGAGAAAAGCTGATGCCCACCAGAAGCGCTCCCGCAAGTCCCGGCCCGTCGGTGACGGCAATCAGATCGAGCTGTGAGGGGGTGGTCGGACCGGATTCCTCAAACACGGATGTGCAGAGCCGGTCCACCTTTTGGATATGAGCACGTGAAGCTATTTCAGGGACTACACCACCATATTTTGAGTGGATTTCCTGCGTGTAAGTCCTGGAAGCAATTACCTTACGATCTTTCAGGTATGCTACGGAAGTTTCGTCACATGAGCTTTCTATCGCGAGAATTCGCATTAAGACTCCGTTAATTGGGCTAACGACGGTCGGCTTTTCAGTATTTGGATCAGGTTCGGCGTGCACCCGACAATCGTACTTCTGATATCGGACTGTTGGGCCACCTGCACAAACCGCTCGAGATAACTGATCTCCCCGACAGTAAGGTTCTCTAATCCGCTGCAATCGAATACGAGTGTCTCGTGCGAATCGTGAGACGAAAGAATCTGTTTGAGCGTATCCCAGGCTCGGTGAAAGTCCGCTTTTCCGTAAACGGGGGAGTACAGGCGGACGGTCCCGGCGGCGTAGGGGGCGGGCGCCGGAGATACCGGCACCGACCGAACCTGGGAAGCGTCGGGCTGTGGTTCATTATCATGTGGCTGGACATCGACAGTCTGCTGCTCGAGGTGCGATTCTTCCAATTGTTCAAATCCCGCACGTATATTGCGAACTATTTCGAACTGCTCGCTCCCCGATTCCGACGGGAACGCGTGGGCGGAGGAGGTCATATCCACGTCGTTTTCAGTCGCTTGAGTCACCGGGAGTACGTTGGTCGTCGTCGGGTCCTGTTTCCGCAGGGAATCGAACTCTCGTCCTCTTTTTTCCACTTCATCCTCGAGCGCGGAAACACTTCGGGCGAGCGCGCCCGCCCGAAGGAAATTTTGCACAGCCAGGATAGTCGTCAGGAGTACCAGTAAGACGACCGCACCAAATGTTGGATAATACAAATTCATTAAAAACTCGCGCATAGGAATTCTGAGGGCATCAATATACATAATACATGTATGTGATGGGGCCCGGCAATATGCTTCGTGGTTCGGGTGGACGCAAAGTTTCTCTTCGCGCAGGTTTCGGTCCGTGAGTAGCGCTCGTCTGCTGTGCCCGGACGGCATCGGTGTGAACGAGATTTCCCCAAAGGCCCGATCGTGCAACAGCTTACGCAGAATGCCGTGAGTTGGTTTAGTATGCCCTGCGATCGGTTCAAACCTTCTCGGCTCATGGGCTCGCGCGCTTTCCTCGCTCAGAATCGCTCAACTCAGGTAGTATTTGGTTAGAAATGTTTGATTGCATGCAGAATGCTTATTCCTGATGCCGAAATCGGGCAAAAACGCACATTTAGGGATTTGTTTGTGTGTTGAATGTTGTGAAATTCGTAACAGAAAAATTGCTTCTGAGCACCTACTCCGAAACAGCGAGGGGATTTCCGGCTCTTTAGCTGAAGAGTGAACGGCCGGCACAGTTATCGCTGTTCCGGCGGCTTATGAAGCGTATATTCAGGGCAATGGTAATAGATGAAGACAGTGCAACCACTCAAACGGTGAGTCGTTCCCTCAATCGTCTTGGATGTGAAATCGTCCCGGCCGGTCCGGGAGACGACGGACTCGAGAGAATTGCCTTGGAAAACGTTGATATTGTTTTTGTTTCTCTTTGTGCCCGACACATGGGGGGACGCGAAGTAGCGCGCTGGATAAAGAATCATAACCTTTCCACCAAAGCAGTTGTGATGACGAACTGGAAAGGCGAACTTGATCGAAGCATCCTGTACATGGAGGGGATAGAGAGCGTGATTAACAAGCCCCCCAGCTTTGGTGCAATACGCAAGACTTTGTTTGAGAGCCTCGGCTGAGTGTCTTTTGTTTGGGCATGCCGAAAACCACCTTATACGGTGGCAGGATAGCCGTTTCCTTCCTCCGCAGCCGAGCAATCGACCGTTTCATCGCCTTAACTAAGAATTTGATAAGCTGCATGATACACGGCAACGGTAATGTGCTACGCACGTGGTATATACTATTTATAGTGTTGCGTCGTCCAAAAAACGCAATCGGTTCGAAAGAGGATGTTTGGCGGTTGATTCGGGTGTGAGTGAAAAGATAATGTTGTTTGATATAAATTTCTTTTGACTTTTGGTTCAGGAGACATTATATTATTGGCAGGTTACAGCAACCCAAGAGGGGTTACCATGCGAAAAATTAGTCTCTTAGTTCTTACAGCAGCTTTTATTACAGTTCTTTTCGCAGCCGATGCGGAAGAAAGCAAAAAAGCAGCACCCAAAAAGAAGGCGGATTCCGTCGAGGTTACCATTAATAGTTCCCAGCAATCTCTTCAGAAATCGCGCAGGGTAGATCCCGGAAAGACAAACTGGTCTAAAATTAAGAATTTGTTTTTGTAATCCTACACAAATTGTGGGAATCGCTGCTTCGGAGGTACTCAACTTTTTAGAGTATTCCGAAGCAGTTTTTTTTATGGCCTGCCGAATTGCCGCCTTGGATACAGACTTCAATCGGAATCTAACCCAGGTTTCGCGATCGAGAACGGGACCGTGAGTCGATTGCGAAACCTGGGCTAATGTAATAAGGGTTATTGGCCGAATCGTGTTTGCAGGCTTTCGTTATCTGCATGGGGTCCCCGGACAAATACTGATTATGGAGTCCACTCCGTATCGGCCGTTTGTCCGTATAGCTGCTTTGTTATCCCACCAAGACTGATTGAAATGCTCATGCCTTCCAGAGGACTGGGCCCTGAAAAACGTACATCCGGTCCAATTGAAAGCTCAACTGAAAAGTACAGCTTTGTCTCCGATATTTTCTCCAGCTTTGGGAAGTAGTCCAGAGCGATCCATCCGCGCAGGTTGTTGAGATTTGCATAAGATTGCTCGGTGTCGCTATTATAGCTTCTGTTCCTGCCCTCGATGAGATATACCTGTGGTCCGGCTGCGAGATATCCGAATTTCGGTATGTGGAGGAGAAGACCGGCCGCCGCGGTACCGTCGATCCCTGAATAGATTGCCCCGGCTTTATTCGATGAAGAAAACCATGTTGCTCTGGTTATTAACACACCGCCAAGAAGCTTTTTAATGAAAAGCGGAGTCGATAGTTTGAGGCGTCCTCCGGCCGAGAAGCCGAAATTTCCGTGAAACAGTGGTAGTGTATCCTGTGATGAATACACTGCCGCCACGTCCACGCTCGTGACGCCTGCATCCAGACCGATAGCCACATAATCCAGAGGGGAGAACATTATGCAGGCATCGATTCGATTCATGAGTGCCGGGATTATTTCCGAGGTTATGGTGTATCCTCCCAGATGATATGATATTCCGACTCCCAGCCGGGCGGTCGGAATTGGTGTAAGCGGATTCGATAAGTTTGCCGCAAAGAGAGTGAATGCCGGAATAAGTATTCCCCACATGCTTTGTACAACTTTTCTTTGCATAAGCTACCTTTTTGAGAAATTGAGTTCTCTTTCCACGGTTATTCAATCCAGGGGCTCCACTTTTCCGCATCCTGTTCGGTGATCGGCAGCATGAATTCCTGGGGACTTTTGGTTACCACCCCGTTGCTTTCGGCGGTAACGCGAATCCGTATACGCAAGCCGTCCGATTGCCCATAGATGATAGTGTTCTGAGCAATACCTTTGGAGGTTTGCAGAGTTCTGGTAATGCCGGCGGTTGTGCGAGGCTCGGCTTGCCCGTTTTCATTCCAGTCGATATCATAGGGGCCGACCGCCAGTTCAGTTGAGGCATAGATTGCATCGATTGAATCAATAATGCGTTTCCCCTCCGCATAGGTGGAATCCTGTTTCGTGAACGCATCCATTTCCCACAGATATTGCTGCTGAGCGAATTCATAGGCGATCGAGTCGGTCCTGTACTGCTCGCAGGCATTTTCATACTGAATGGAATCCTGAACATAGGCGGCGGTATCGGCTCTCGTAGAGTCCCCCGAATTGAGTGTGGGTAGGGCCGGGGCGCTCGGCTTGACCGGTCGCTCGGGAGGTTGCGGTTTTCCGGGAAGCACGATATCGTAGGCCCGTCGGTATTCGGGCATTCGCAGGGGTTCGATGGGGTCCCAGTACCCATTGCTGTTGAAATCGGCAAACACCGTATCGTAAACCGGCTTGCCCGCGTTCGTATAGCTGGAAACCCAGATTTTCCGTGGCTCACCATTCATTGTGCGACGACCGTCTCTGTTCAAATCGTAGAATCCCGGACCCAGATTAAGAACGCCGTCACCGTTTAGATCTTCACCGCGCTGCAAAACGCCGTCCAAATTGGAATCTTCATCGGCATCCAGACGAAGATTGTTGTTGAGATCCTCGAAAGGCAGGATTTCGCTTGTGATCGATGTGTTATAGGAGTAACGTTCGGGAGAAGTACCGGTCTTAATGAGTTGTGCGCTCCACCGATAGATATAATAGCCGGTAATCTGAAGGCTGAACGTGACTTCAGTTCCGTCGGCGACCGGGTTTCCATTGACATCCGTTACAATCGCGGCACAAGGAAGCAGGTATGTTCCGTCCTGACCGTCTTCAACAGTCCCGATTTCGCGTCGGATTGTGATCGCATGTGGCGGTCCCGCTATCGTAAACATGACGGTATCGGATTTGGATCCCGCAAAGTCTCCGGCCACCACCCTGATACCGCGATATGCACTCATGAGAGTCCCGCTGACAAGATATGTTTCGGCAGTACCATCCGCACGGGTGAATGCCGTCGGTGGTTCGAGGTGTTCGCCTCCTCCGGGACCATCGAGCATGTTGAAGGCAATGTGTGCGCCTCCGACCCGGTTTCCTAAGGAGTCGTACCCAACAGCCGTGATTTTGGCGCGGTCGCCATTCGTACTGATCACTTCGGGAGAACCGTTGAGTCGAATTTTATGTATTCGCCCGGCTCTGAAATACACCGTCTTCGATGCGGACGTGAGTTCACTGCTGGATTGCGGTCGGGCCAGAGCGGAAATTCTCACGGTATCCGTGAATGAGGGGTTCGTAACCGTAAACTGAGCGAGCCCGTCGGCGTCGGTCGTACCGGTATCAGCAAAAAGCTCTCCGATGGACCCCATTGTCACACTGAGGAATACGGTCGCGTTACTCAGCGGTTGGCCCAGTCCGTTTTTGTACACTGTTTGTATGTGTGTTTCTGAAATCCCGTCGGCAATCAGCGCGGAGCCGGAAGGAATCGTAATGCCCAAGGTGTTCGAGGTGTATCCGACAACGGCAAATGCCTGTGCACCAGCGGCTACCACTTTGATCGTGTCTTGTCCAACACCGGTTCCATATACCCGGCATCGTGCTTCGCCCCGATTGTCGGTGACCGAATCGGGCAATACCAGGATAGTCTCATCCTGCCCTTTGAAAAAGCTTATCTGCTCGCCCGTGATGGGATTTCCTCCCGCATCGTTGAGCGAGACGATTACGGTTGCGGTATCGGAGCCGTCGGCCGACAATCCCGCGGGATCGGCATGCGCGGTCAGTTGAATACCGGCAAACTCTACATTGATGGATTGCTTTTTGGTTGGATCAGTCAGTAACTGGGCGGTGACTTTTGCGATAGTATTCCGTCGGTCGCTGATAAGGTGTGCCACGGCGCGTCCCTCATCGTCGGTTGTATCAGTGGCCTGAACAACACCGGCGGTCGACTTGAACTGTACTACTTCTCCCCGCATGGGGTTGTTCAGCTCATTCTTTACCAGAACCGTGATGGCCGAGCGACTTGTACCATCGGCCTGAATAACGGTTGGAACCGCAAAAATGCTCATGTCTCGAGTGGCGATGAAGCGAACCGTGCTTTCCGATGTCGCAACATCGGTGGCGGTGTTGTAGGCAGTGATCTGCAGGCGCATCGAGGTCTCGTAGCTCAGTGGTTCGATGGTAAAGCTGTCGACACCCGCCGCGTTTGTGTGCCCGATTATAGTATCGGAAATCGGTGCCCCCTCTTCGGTTGAATATATACGAATCAGTTGCACATTCTTGTTGCCGAGAGGTTCGTTTTGGGTATTAGCGAAGAGCACCCGAAGCACAGCCGGGATTTTTGAGTTCACCTGAAGCAGTTGGGTAGAGAGAGACACATTCAGACTGAGACTGGTTACATTGATCGGAAGTATGGCACGGGCACCGGCGGCACGCACTATTATTGAATCGGTCCCGGAACTCTTACCGGAGACAGTGAAATCCCCTCGGCCTTGAAAATCGGTGGTATCACCTGTTTCACTCAGTGCCAGGTTTGAGTTTGCGCCTTTGGATAGACTGTATGTTATCGGAGCCCTGCTTATCGGTTTCTGGGAACCGTTGTACAGCTCCGCGGTTATCTTGATTTTTTGACCGACTTTCATATTGGTGGAGTCGGCGATTAGCTGAATCGACACTCCCTGGAATACGACTTCGGTTTGGGCCGTTTTGCTTTTGTCTGATACGAGTATTGCGGTTATGAATGCCGTGTCATTGATATTGGTGCTGGTGAGCTTGGCTCGTGCAACGCCTTCTTCATTGGTCATCGAGATGCCCGACGACCCCGACTCTTCGGGGGGATTCACTCCGGAGATGACACCACGTGTCGAAATGAATTTTATCTGTTCCCCTATCAATGGATTATGATCTTTGTTGAACACTCGTACATTTATGAACGTGGAACTCACTCCGTCCGCCTTCACAACCGGATCGTCGGGAAACAAAGTCATTTCTCGTTCAACGACGGGTGCATTGTCGATCGTCAGTCGGATGGTGCGCGTGACCCCGAGGCAGATGAAGGTCAATTCGCGAGAACCCTCTACGGTGTCGCTAAAAAGTATGGTTGCCCGTCCGTCGGGATCGGTCGAAACACTTGTTTTCGAAATCCATCCACCATCGGTACTCGCCAGAATCGGAATTCCGGCCAGGAATTTTGTCGTATCGACGGAGGTGTCTTGTCGGACCGCGGTCAAGGCGACGGTGACAGTATCTCCGGGGGCGAGGTAGTTCTTTTCGGGACTGGCGTAAAGCTCCGGTTTCAGCGAGAGATCTCCGGCGGTCGTGATCTGAATCCCGAGTTCGGTCAGTTTCGTACTTCCGCCGGCTCGAAACCCGAGTTTATAGTCGCCGACAAGAGTATCGGTGAAACGGTAGGCGGCGGCACCAAGACTATCGGAGACAAGGCTGTCCGCGGTTACCCAGTTTTCGAACAGGGGAGTCCATTGCAGAATGTATACCTTTGCATTGGAAAGAGGGAACAGTTCGGAGACGCTGGTATCCCGCATAACGAGAATTGTAACTTTTGCGGTATCCCCCGGTGCGATTCTGGACGGAGCGTCGGCAAGTACATGGGCATTGGGATACGATATGCCGACACCGGTGTTCGAGCCTTGATCGTACTCATTTTGAGTGTTGGGCGCGGCAATCGCCGGGTTTCCGAGGTCGTCGGTAATGGTGCAGAAGAGGAATCCGCCGGCAATGAAAAATAGTGATATGAGTAGTCCGGCCCGTGACACAGATTTCACTCGGTACCTCCTTGGGTGACCGTTTGGGAGATTCAATTAACTTTTTGCCGGGAGGCGAACGGCGCAGGTTATTTCGTCGTTCCGCCCGGCGATTTGGTGTCCAGGTATCTACGCGCAGGGGTGTGGATACTCTGAATGTCGGAATTCCGTTCGTTCCCGCCGATCGATAGTCACCCAGAGTGTCTGGTGTGATCAGTCGATCTGTTTCCCCTTGCACGGACCTGAGGATACGAGCCTTCATGGGCCGGCGGAGATGTTATGAATACATTGAGTCGTACCGACTGGTTCGGAAAACGGCAATTAAATGGTACATTCGAGGGGTATGGGTGTAAAGTGGTATTTTATCGCTGGAACACATCTTGAGCTGAATGCCGTGAGTTGATTGCGAAACTTGGGTTAGGGTTCGTCCTGCCCGGCGGTGCCGCGGGACAAAGCATGAGCGGGTTCCGCGAAGTTTTCCGAGAATCAAATGAAAGCATTCCACGGCTGCTTACGTCAGGAGAGTAGTGGGATTTGAAAGCTCAGATATGACCTGTAGAAAAAAAATGCCGATTCGGGTGCGCAGCATCGATCAAGATTCCTTTCTCTATGCCGCCGGATTGCGGAACGGAGACGAGGTATTCGAGGTCAATGGAGAGGCTGTCGAGGACGACCTTGAATTCGGATTCCTTACCGCATGCGAATCGATTGCCTTGAGGGTGAACCACAAGGGGGTTCATCGTACGCTCACGGCTCAACGAGCGCCGGGGGCTTTCACGAGGGTGGAGTTTCATCCGCCCGCGCTTCGTCTGTGTGCAAACAAGTGCATTTTCTGTTTTGTGGATCAGTTGCCCAAAGGGATGCGCAAGAGTCTGTATATAAAAGATGAAGACCTTCGGCATTCCTTCATGAACGGCAACTACGTCACGCTGTCCAATACCGAACCCGAGGAGCTGGAGCGGATGGGGGAAATGGGATTGTCCCCGCTGTTCGTATCCGTACATGCTACTAATACTACTATCCGAAACCGACTTCTCGGTAACAGGAACGCACCGGATATTCTGGATCAACTGGAATTCGGCATCGATTGCGGAATATCTTTTCATACACAGATTGTGGTATGCCCGGGCCTAAACGACGGAAGAATTCTCGAGCAAAGCTTTCGTGACCTCCTGGATCTGGGGACGGAAATCCGATCAATTGCGGTTGTACCCGTAGGGCTTACCCGGCACAGAAAGATTCCACTTACGCCGGTAGGTTCGGTTTCGGCCGGTGAGATTATCACGATGGTCGACCGAATAGGTGATGTCGATGCGCGCAAGTCGGGGTTTCGCAGAGTGTTTGCGGCGGACGAGCTTTATCTCCGTGCGAAAAGGGCAATTCCCGAACCGAAATACTACGAAGATTTTCCCCAGATTGAGAACGGGGTCGGCCTTATCCGGACGGCTCGGATGGAATGGGCGCGTGTTCGTCGGCGTATATCGAAGCCGGGTAGGAGCTTTTCACTCCGCGAAGAAAAACGGAGCGTGCTGCTTCTCACGGGGGGCAGTGCGACGGATTTTTTCAGGAGTTTGGCGAAATCCGTTCGCCGGATAATGCCGAATGTCGAGATCTCGGTGCAGACGGTCGCGAACAGCTTCTTCGGGGAAACCGTCACGGTCGCCGGACTTCTGACAGCCTCCGACATGGTGTATTCCATCGAGCGATTCGAAAAACCGTTCGACATGGTTCTCATCCCCGGAGCAGCGCTGAACCACAGGGGGGTCACGCTCGACGGGTACAGTGTTGAACGGATTGCTAAGGCGGCAGGGAGTCGCGTGTTTGCGCCTCGGTCGATTGAGGAAATGATTCGGTGCTTCCGTGAATGAGAAACGTGGCTGTTTTGGTATTTGAGTAGTTTCTGGAGGGGGTTTTCAGAACAGGAACCCGGTTGTACATGCCGGGAAACAGGAGTGCTTTTGACGGAAGATAACGAAGGAATTCGGCTCAACAGGTATCTGGCCCAATGTGGACTTGGCTCCCGGCGGGAATGCGATCGGATAATAGCCGCGGGAAGAGTGTACATCAACGGAAAGAAAGTGACTGAACTGGGCATGAAGGTGTATCTCGAGCGCGACGTGGTTGAGCATGCGGGGCGCACTATGTCTCGTGTCCGGGGGCTGGAGTATTATGCCTACCATAAATCCCGCGGATCGGTGGTTACGGCACGGGATCCCGAAGGTAGAACAACGATCTATGATGCGCTCATAGATGCCGGGCTTTCGGCGGCTCATCTTCGTTATGTCGGTCGGCTGGACAGAAATTCCGAGGGGCTTCTTCTGCTTACCAACGACGGAGACCTTATTCACGCTCTGACACACCCTCGATTCCACATAAAGAAAGTGTACCGAGTGCGTGTGGATCGTCCGGTTATGCGGGAGGACATGGAACGGATGGCAAAAGAGGGCATAGAATCGGACGGTCAATTGCTTCGGGCGGGGGCTGTCAGACCCGTCGAAGATCCCGCAGGAAAAGACGAACACTGGTACGAAGTAGATTTGTACGAAGGAAAGAATCGGCAGATTCGCAGAATGTTTGAAGGACTGAACTATAAAGTTCAGCGGCTTCGTCGTATACAGTTTGGGGTAATCAAGCTGCGGGGACTGCGTCGTGGCGCCTTTCGACCGCTGATGGAACGTGAGGTGAAGGGGTTGAAGAACCTTGGATACCAAAATCGAAAATCGGAAGCATCACGTGAAGGGCGTGCCGGGAAGACGAACCGCTGAGGTGGCCGGTTTCGGCGCGTGCGGGAGTGAATCCGTGTTTATGAAAGAAGATTTTTACTGTATTCGGCTTTGCCGGCATGGGAGAGCTTATGACAACATATGAACTGGATGTAGACGGACGGCCTGCGCATGGGTATGTGATACCTCTTGGGCCGTGTAATCTCGTTTTTGCGCGGACCGATAAGGGCATGGTTGGGTGCGGTGCCGTCGATGTCGTGGCGTTGGACGGGTTTGCGTATCCCGCGGTAAAAGTAAAATCCATAGAGGGAACACCCATTAGGACAATCGACGACCTTCTTCGCGCACAGGTGTCCGTTGTTAATGAAACAGCGCGAAACATGGGGGTGACCCGGGCCATGTCGGGGCGTGAGGCTTTGGGACTGTTTTAACCCAGGTTAAGGTTTTGCAGTCAACTCACGGCATTCTGCGTAAGCTGTTGCACGATCTTGTCTTATCCCGTCCCGCACCACGGGAGACTCAAGGTATCTCAGCGGATACCCCCTGCGCTTTTCGTAAGGCGATCTCGCACAACATCGCGTCGCGGGAACTGGTCGGATCCGAAGTGTTTTTTGTTACACCGGAGTTGGTTCGGAAATACCGAGTTCTTTGTGTAGCTGTGAAAGAAGCTCTATTTCGCATTTCCGTATGAACTGAAGTTTCTGTTCTCGCTCGGATGTGCCGTCTCGCTGTATGTATTCCGATCTGCATTCACGGATAGTGCTCTGCACCACCTGGGGGGGAAGGGTGGTGGAAAAGAAACTTATCAAGTCTTTCTCACACGCAAAAGAATAGGTCCCTTTTCGCCGATCAGTGTACATCTGTATCGAAAGCGGGCGACTCGCGACTTTCTCCGTACGTGCATCCCGTGTCTGGGTATGCTCCATTTCCAACTTCGACATGAAATCCTTTCGTTCTGTTCGGCAGGCCTGATTCCCGGGCGATGCCGACTGGTTTTACACTCTCGTATGTATGTCACCGGTTCATTTGAGCCGTTTTCCTGGCCGAAAAACCATTTATGGTTACCGGCCGACATCGAGAGATGCCTTCCTTACGGGGCGTGGTTGGTTGGGGGAGATCATAGCACAAAACTAATAGTACCCGAATATACTATTGTGTGTCGGGCAGTAGGGCAATAGACGTTAGAAAAAATCTGTGCAGAATAGCTTTGGGTAGTTTTGGGATGATATTTTAATCAAGAGTTCGCTCAAGAATTCAGTTGGCCGACGCGCAGAATTACGTGAGTTGGTTGCGAAGCCCGGGCTAACCCAAGTTTCGCAACCAACTCACGGCATTATGCGTAAGCTGTTGCACGATC
>CAYFVL010000158.1:0-14105 GCA_964346405.1 uncultured Fibrobacterota bacterium | reverse complement strand
CATAAGCGCCCGAAAAACAAGAGGTTAGCACCTATTCGGACAGGCACTAATTAATTCCAGTCTCCCACGCGGGACTCCACGAGGTTTGATGAGCGAAAAGCTCTATTTAATCGATACCACGGCGCCATTTGCCGTCGCTGTACAAAAAAACACGGAAACGAACTGGTCCAAAGCGCCTTTTGAGCGGCTCGAAACCTATGATGCGCCCGACCCGGCAAAGTTTGCAAAGGTCGAAGCCGCCTTTGAGACATACCTCCGCACAGTATCGGAAATCGGATACAACGCGATCACTCTTGACGATCTTGCGCACGCCGTCGAATACGATTTCTATCCCCCCGACCTCTCGGAGAAGATCCGGTTCTACCAACAGTTCTATGACCGTATTATCGCCAAAGCCCTGTCATTGGGTTTACAGGTGTTTTTCACCTCCGACATCATGTTTTTCAACGAACATATCGACCGTCATGTTTCGAAGCTACGCAACGGAGCCCTGCGTCTGTTCTCGGCCTCAGTCCGCGCGGCGTTTCGACGATTTCCGGATCTCAGCGGGGTGATCATTCGGCTGGGTGAATCGGACGGCCTCGACGTAAACGGAACCTTCAAAAGCAGACTGGTCGTACATACTCCGAGGCAATGTCGACGGTTTCTGAAACGGGTGTTACCGACTTTTGAAAAATACGACAAAACGCTTATCGTCCGGACCTGGACACTCGGTGCATTTCCAATCGGAGACCTCATGTGGAATCGTAAGACCTTCGATGAAGTTTTCGGGACGATTTACAGCGACAATGTCATCGTTTCACACAAGTATGGAGAGAGCGACTTCTTCCGGTATCTTAACATGAACCCGTTGTTCTTCGACTCGCCGGTAAAGCAGATAATGGAGCTTCAGAGCCGAAGGGAATACGAAGGATTCGGGGAATTTCCTTCGTTTGTCGGTCACGATTACGAAAGATACGCCCGATACCTCTCGACCTGCGAGAATGTCGCGGGGATTTCAGTCTGGTGCCAGACCGGCGGATGGTCGCATTTCACCGAACCGACATTTCTTCAGAACTCTTCGGTCTGGAACGAAATAAATACTTTTGTCGCACTTCGTATTTTCAAAAATGACTCTTCCGCCGAACAGGCGGTCAAGGATTTCGCGAACCGTTATCTTCCCGATGCTGATGTCGAAGCACTTCTGGTGCTTCTCCGGTTGTCCGACCGGGTTGTCAAGGAACTGTGGTATATCCCCGAGTTTTCACGGCGACGAATGTATTTCAGAAGAACCCGCGTTCCTCCGTTGCTCTGGATTTTCTGGGATACCATTCTGATAAATCACACGCTACGCAAGATTATCCGCCGTTTTGTCCACGAACGTACCGAAGCTATTCAGGACGGGTATCGGGCGTTGCACAAGATTCGAAGAATGAAAAAGTTCGCCGCGAAAGCCGGGCTGGATTCCAAGCCGTTCGACTACCAGTATGCGACATTCAAAATCGTGGCCCTGTCACGGGAATACTACCTTGGGAAATGGGATCCTCAGATCCCCAAACGAATAGTCCAGGAGGTGGAGGCGTATCGGCGAGACTATCCCCATGGTTTCCATGTCGTGTACGACTTTTCACCGGTCCGGTTCAAAAAGTGGCTGATCAAGGGCCTGTTCAAATTCAGTCTGCGCTCTCACCCTCATTACCGATTGATTGACCGGATATTGATCATCCGCCTCGCCGGGCTGGTTTATCCGGTTTTCCACCTGTGGAGCAGAAAACGGATGCCGGATTTCTCGCATGAACAGGCGATGGGGTTGCAGGTGTTGTTTAAATGACCAACGCAGGAAGACAATTTCGGATATTTCATCCCGCTCACTTCGGCAAAAAAAATGATTGAAGCTGATGCAATCGGAATCGGTGTCGGAATCGGTGGCGCCGACCGATTCGCCGGCGCCCTCCGCGTTTCCTCATTACCCACTCATGCGCGAAGACCTCCGACCGGCATGCTGCAATGATTCACATCACCGCGGGCACTATGCTATATTCTTCCCGAATGAAGATAGCTCCCCGATAGTGACGAGGTCCCCGATGAAAGACCACAAAGAACGATTAGAGACATCCTACTCCCGCGCCAAACCCGGCAGAACATTTCGCGCACTGTTCCGTGGTGAAGAACGCCGACTGGTCCTGGCGGCGCTGTTCTTCGTGGTGAAGCACTCCCCGGTGTGGGTTTTTCCCATCATGACGGCCGAAATAATCAATGTCCTGACCTCGGCGGGTGAGCGTCCGATGAGCGATTTATACGGATACGCCATCCTTATGATCATACTGATTGTGCAGAATATTCCCACCCACATGCTGTTTACCCGCTTTTCCAGCGTCGCCTTGCGGAACATGGCGACACGCCTTCGTGAGACGCTGGTTCGCCGTCTCCAGCAGCTCTCCATAGCCTTTCATAGCGACTATCAGTCAGGCCGTCTACATGCCAAAGTTCTTCGGGATGTCGAATCACTCGAAATGCTGACCAAAGAAATGTTCGGCTCGGTTTTACCGGCGTTTTTCAGCGTTGGTATTGCCTTTACCGTCACGATCGGTCGCGCACCCTGGGTCGCCCTGTTCTACGCGGTTTCAGTCCCCATTGCCGTAGTCCTTATCCGAACCTTTCGTGGACGAATCCGAAGCCGAAACGCGGAGTATCGGGGGGAAGTGGAAGTCATGTCTGCGCGAGTCTCGGAGATGATCGAGATGATTCCGGTCACTCGGGCGCATGGGGCGGAAGAACTGGAAATCGATAAAACCGACTCTCAACTCCAGAGGGTCCGGAAAAGCGGTATTCGTCTCGATGTGATCAATGCGCTGTTTGCCGCTTCATCGTGGGTCTCGTTCCAGACATTCCATCTCTCCTGTCTCATGGTAACGGGCGTCATGGCCTATCGGGGAATGATTCCGGTGGGCGACGTGGTTATGTACCAGGGGTTTTTCATGATGATTGTCGGGGCGGTGAGTGCCATTCTCAACATCTATCCTATACTGGCACGCGGCTTTGAATCGATAAACTCCATCGGGGAAATAATTGAATGTCCGGATATCGAACACAATCGAGGCAAACGGAATGTAACTTCCGTTACGGGGTCTTTTTCGTTTGAGGGAGTAACCCTTACCTATGAGGATGGGCAATCCCCCGCGGTAGAGGATTTCACATTTGAGGTGAATGCCGGGGAGGCTGTCGCTCTGGTGGGCGAATCGGGGTCGGGCAAGACCTCTCTCATGAATCTGGTGATAGGATTCAGGAGGCCGGAACGCGGTCGGATACTGCTTGACGGCAACGACATGCAGGAACTTGACCTTCGCGATTACCGCAAGTACCTGTCGGTGGTTTCACAGAATACGGTTCTTTTTTCCGGCTCGATACGCGAAAACATAACGTATGGAATGTCCGACGTCTCGGAAAGACGACTTCGGGAGATTCTGGAAACCGCCAACGTTGCGGAATTTGTCGATAAACTACCACTGGGAATTGAGACAAACGTTGGCGAGCACGGAGCAAAACTGTCGGGTGGTCAACGTCAACGTATCGCAATCGCCCGCGCGCTCATCCGTGATCCACGAGTAATCATTTTCGACGAAGCCACCTCGGCGCTGGATGTTATCTCGGAGTCCCTGGTTCAGGAAGCTATCGAACGCCTGATCGTTAACCGCACCACTTTCATAGTAGCCCACCGTCTCACCACGATTCGAAAGGCGGACCGGGTGGTCGTGATGAAAGAAGGACGAATTGTGGAAAGCGGATCGCAGCAGGCGCTGATCGACGGAAAGGGAGAGTTCTTCCGAATGAAAGAGCTTCATTTGTGATCACCCATTTCTCTAACCTGCACTGTAGGGGAGAGTACAGAATAACCCCGTGACGCACCCAGGGACACAATGCCTGGTTGGAAGACCGAACTCTGTTCCGCGAAAAAAGCGGATTGTCTGCTCAGTCATTGATGATATCCTCCCGGCGTGCCATTTCAAGCAGTTGGCCGGCAGGAATTGCATTACCCGTGGAATCGTTGGACAGGCTTACCAGGACGGTTACCGCCACCCGATCGATACGCTCCGCATAGGCAGGCGACTCTTCTACTTCGATATCGATGTTGCCCAAAGTGTCGCCACGTTGTCGAAATCTGGTTTCTCCCTCACGCACATCGGTTTCGGTGATTTGCCCGTAGCGTGTTTCCAGTATTTTGACGTACTGCTTATTGCCCTTCGCGGCAAGCTCCGCGGCTCGAACCAGCGCGTATTTCTTGGCCTGAGTGCTATTGAATTGGCGGGGAGCAACAAAGGTAACCTCCATTTGTGAGCCGGATAACGCCAGATCGGAGTACCCACAGGTGCCTGCGTATTCTTTGTAACAGTAAGGGGTGCAGGACACAAGAACAACTACTGAAAAACAAGCTACGAGATACCGAAAAAGGGACATACCACCTCCATGGGTTGTAAAGGAAGTAGTCCAGCAAATATTTTGCCGATAGTAGGGGTGAGTGGGTGAACTCTGTTCCGGCACTGAAGTACCGGCTATCATTTGGATGAGTTGCGATCGGTGGGTGATTGAGTGTACGGCATTGCCTCCTCCCCGGTTGAGGAGGAGACAAAAATCAGGTTTTTCCGGGACGGGTTTTCAGCCGACAGGCACTATATTATCGTGCTCGCGGGAATCACGGTATCGGGCGGTATCACGATTATTCCGGATCGAATGTAATAGAGATCATTCTCCGCCTCTTCAACACCTTCCCGGTTCATGATCAAGGAACCGTCGCCGATCCGGACGTTTTTATCGCAGATTGCTTTCCGTATTGTGCAATTGGCCCCGATCTCGGCAATGCCGTTCTGGCGGTATTCATCGTTTCCCGTAATGATCGAATCTTCTATGAGTGTACCCGAACCGATTCGTGTTTTCACACCGATTATGGATCGGGTGATCTCTCGTGCATGGATATTTCCGCCGTCACCGATAATTGTCTCGTTTATGAGGGTTCCATGGATTCGGGAGGGCGGTAACTGTCGGGAATGAGTTACGATCGCGGTTCCACCCTGGAACATCTCCGATATTCCCCCGCCGCGTCGCCACTCCATGTTGGCTTCGTAAAACGCACCGATCGTCCCCACATCCTCCCAGTATCCCTCGAACGGATAGGTCACCATGCGGTAGTCCCGAGCACACATTGGAATGATTTCTTTTCCGAAATCGGGTTTCTCATTATCGAGAGCGGCTTCGAGCACGCTTGTCTCGAAAAGGTAAATCCCCATAGATGCAAGATACGGTTTCCCGGGAGGGTACGTATCTTCAGGCAGACGGAATTCGGAGACTTCGGAGATTTCCTTGGGCTTTTCATGGAACTTGGCGACTTGGAAATCTTCTTTGATCCCAACAATGCCAAGGCCGGAAAGCCGCTCCTCACCGGAATAGTTGGACGCGATCGTAATCTCCGCATTTCGTTCCTGGTGCCAGCCCAGAAGCTTTCGGTAGTCCATACCGTAGACCTGGTCTCCGCTCAGGATCAACACCTGTCGAGGTCTATGGTAGAGTATATACTGCATCGATTTACGCACAGCATCCGCGGTTCCCTGAAACCAGTCGACGGCCATATGCGTCTGTTCGGCGGCAACTACATCGATAAATCCGTCACGAGGAAGTTCCCGGGAGTACGCCTGCCAGATATGACGATTCAGTGAGAAAGAATTGAACTGTGTCAGGATAAAAATTTTGTCCATGCTCGAGTAGAGACAATTGGCTATTGGAATGTCGATCAGCCGATACTTGCCCCCAAATCCGACAGCCGGCTTGGCTCGTTTTCGGGTGAGCGGAAACAGTCGATTACCCCTTCCCCCTCCCAGGATCACAACAACGACATCATTCGGCATGGCATAGCTCCACGGTTTCTGGTGTCAAAGACTTTACCCGCATTCGCCGGGTGCTTTTTTCGGGACCGACCAGCAATAATGGTGCCTTTGCCTGGGCCGGCAACAGACGAGGGGCCGAATGTGGGAAAAAACGAGATGCGAAGTCCGACAGAATCGGAATCAATTAGGACCAGAAATCCATGTCAAGTGATTACTTACCGGATTTCGGCGTCCGCACCCCGCGCGAGAATCCCACTCTGACGCACTCGTCTGATATTCTCCAGCCCGATAACCGCTCCCGCGCTCCCCTGATTGCGTGCGGTCGAGTAGAAACGCTCTGCCTGATCGTAGCGTTCGATTTCGAATGCCAGATTCCCCGCCAGAAGCGCCAACTCGGCGAATTCGGATAACGCACGAAGCCCCTTTTCGGCCTGCTCGAGCGCCAGAAGATTGTTTCCCATTTTCTGATGAAGGGAAACTATCCGGTAGAAGACCCATTTGTTGCTTTTGTCCAGCTCCCATGCCCTTTGCAGATAATAGAGCGCTTTGTCCAGGTTGCCCTGCTTCTGGTAGATTTCCGCCAGCAGGATACGGGCGTAGGCTTCGTTTTTTCCCTGTTCCGGATATTTCAGGAGCCACTGAATTGCTTCTTTGTCGTCACCAAGCTCACGATACATCTCCGCCAGGGCCAGATAAGGCTCCTCATTGGCGGGAGAATTGTAAACCATTCTTTCGAACGCGGCGATCGCCTCAGGATATGAGCCGGCTTTGCGGTAAGCCGCGGCCAGAATAAAAAGGGTTTTTTCGTCTTGTGGCTCGATACTCAAGGCCCGTCGTGCCGAGGCCACCGTTGCACCGATGTCCTCAAGGGTGAAATAGGCAATCGCAAGATTGAGGTGGGCCCGAAAGAAGTCCGGAGCTGATGCAATAGTAGCCTTGTAGTAGACAATACTCTGAGGAAGGCTGTCGATCTGATAATAGGCATTGGCCATATTGAAATAGGCAAGCGCCGGGTTTTCGCCGCCCAGGGCGGCTTTTCTATACAGCGAAATCGCTTTCAGAGTTTCACCGGCCTGATACGCCTCGTTCGCCTCATCGAGATATTTGGCCGACGTCTTACCAGTAAGAAAAAGCAGTATTGCCGGAACAATGAATAGCCCGATACGCCTGTAACGCCTCGATCCAGTCATCAAGACTCCAATCCAAAATCGAGAATAATCCGCATTCTGCTCTCGACCGGTATCCCCTTGTTCATCGCGGGATTGAATTTCCAGCTTGACACTGTTTTGCGCACCTCCGAAGAAAGACTTGGGTGGGGAGCATTCACTTCCTCTATAGATCGAACCTGTCCGTCAACTCCAACAACAAAAGTTACGGTCACCTCTCCCTCAACCCCGAGTTGTTTGGCACGATCGGGAAAGTCGGGGTGAGGTTGATACACGGGGGTAGCCTGCTGATCGACTTCACCGGATTCGAACACTTCAGCGGATAATTCCTCATTGGCAATTCCAACGCCGTCACCGGCTCCACCCATGGCAAGGTCCGGTGTGAATTTGAACTTCATTGGATTCTGCAACGGCTGAGACTGTGAAGCATCCACCGAACGCAAACGCGTTTTCGGCGGCTCCTTAGGTTTCTCCTTCTTTGGTCGCACGAATTCGGCAACAATCCGCTTCTGATCGACATTTTCTTCTTTTTTCTCATCGAACATGCCGAAAAGAGAATGGCTCACCGGAATAACCAGAAAGAGAGACACATTGATAGCGAGGACAACAACCCCCCTGACCAGCATTCCAAACAATTGCATTACCATGTTCATACTCAACTACTCCTTGTCCGCGGCAATTGAGACTTTTTCCGCCCCGGCTCGAGCCGCCTGATCCATGACCTCAACGGCTCTTCCAATCGCCGCGTTTTCATCGGCCACAATGACAACCGACGTTTGCGGGTTTCTTATTACTTCCTGCTTTATCAGCGCGTTCAGTCGCTCGGGAGTTACCTGTCTCCCGTAAACGTGGATGGTTCCTTCCCGGGTCACACCGATAAGGATCGTTTTCGCTCCCTGACTCATGGCTGTCTGGGCTTTGGGTTTTGAGACGTCCACCCCGGTTTGCCTGTTGAAATTGGTGGTGACCACAAAAAAAATCAGAAGAATGAACACCATGTCGATAAGGGGCCCCATGTTGATTTCGGCCGCTTCCGAACCACGGTTTGTCATCGCGTAATCATCGAACATACTCAGCTATTCCTTTTCACCCGAAAGACATTCGCTCCGTTTCCTCAATTCGCCCACCAGATCTTCGCCGTCAAGCACTAGTCTGTTTACGATTTTCCGAGACCGCCCGACGAGAGCATTATGAAAGAGCATCATGGGAAAAGCGACTGTAAGCCCCGCCTGGGTCGTTATCAGTGCGATACTTATCCCTTGTGCCATCAGATTCGGATTTCCAAGACCATAATCCGTTATAACCTTGAAAGTATCGATCATTCCCATGACTGTTCCCAGCAAGCCGAGAAGCGGTGCGACCGCGATCCATGCGCTCATGGTCGAGAAACCCCGTTCTATTTCGGGTATTGCGCCGATAAGGAATTCCCGAAAGAGCAGGATACCCGAACAGGAATCTCTTTCGCATCTCAGTCTGGATTGCAGATTCCGCAAAAGCACATCGTACGATTCGTGTCCAGTATTCGGTTCGTCGTACTTCCCCCTGGAATACTCGGATACGTGACGGAGATATGCTTTACGCCACATTGAGAATTTCTGAAAGTACACAAGTTTGTTTATTCCCAGCCACCATGCCACTATTGACACGGCAAAGATGGGTAACATCAGGTAGCCGCCCCGTGAGAAGTATCCAAAAAAAATATGCCAGGCTTCCCTCATGCGGTCTCCGGCCATAAACGGTTCAGGATACGGATAGCGTTCTTTTCCATTTCCGACTGTATATGAAGGGACTTGTTGCGCAGAGCATTGTGGATCAGCAGTATGGGAATGGCAACACCCAATCCGGTCTGTGTCGTAATCAAGGCTTCGGATATGCCACCCGCCAGAATTTTGGGATCACCGGTTCCATAGTGAGTAATCACCTCGAACAGGTTGATCATTCCGGTCACGGTACCAAGAAGTCCCAGCAGAGGGGCCGCCCCGGCGATAACCGCCAGTGTGGCCAGGTGTTTGTCGAGCTGGGGCGTTTCCTCGATCAAGATTTCACGCACGGCTTTTTCCGCGGAAGCCCTTGTCCACCGGGAGTGCTCCAGACAAGTCGTGACTACCTTTGCTACCACGCCTTTGCGCTTGCCCGCGAACACTTTCGCCTTCTCGTGTTCTTTCTTGTTCAGCATTCCCACTACGGTTTCATAGAGATCCTTGTTGCTTCTGTGCTTGCGACTGTACTGCATCAGCTTCAAGGCAACAAGCGCCAGTGCCCAGACAGGAAGAAGAAGCAGCGGTATCATGATGGGGCCGCCGGATTTCAGCCAAGTCCGCAGGCGCGTGGACAATCCCACTTTCTCACCCGACACCAGCATACCCGAGTTGGCGTTCTGCATGACGTCGGCTATCACCGGTTTGGATATCTCTTTCTGCTCTATCCATTGTGGCAGATTCGCCTGCACAAAGGTCTCGAGATCTTCGGCGCCAATCGGATCAATAGCATATCGTCCGGCGCCAAGTTTTCCCGTTTGCCTCATTATGTATGGTTGCCCGCGATCGTCGAGCATATAGCCAAAAACCGACCCAAATCGAATCACCGACATTTCGGCAGGTTCGCCTTCATCGGGCATAACAACCTGATTGCTGATAAATGCGACTGAGTTACGATGAAGGTATTTGAGATGATAATCGAGAAAATCCGGCAGGATCCGCTCGGGACTCTTCTGCGTGCGGTATTCCCGTCGAACGTCCTCCAGATTTTTTCGACGTTCCTCAAGCTCCAGCGGATTCACTTCGGCAAGCCGCTCGGCTTCCTTTTCAAAAACATCACCGAAGCTCCCCACCACAAACTCCCACTGTTCCCTTTTCTCTTCTACAGTTTGACGTTTGTCTTTGAGCGTCTGGTCTTTTGCGAACACTTCCTCTTTTATCTGTGACAATGTACTGAAAGCACGTTCCTGTGTCTCACGGCGACGCGCGATCTCTTCCTTGTCGATTTCCCTCTGCTCCACGTATCGCTGTTTCATGCGCCACCGCTCGGTAATTCCCTGCTGCAGTGAATCCCGGGCTTCCTGGAGGTACTGTTTCAAAACGGCCAGTTCTCGCTGCTGTGACGCGTATTTATCCCTCGGCGCCGCCGATGGTCCGGTGAGCAATCCCGCAAGAAGACTCACGACTACAACTACTTGCATTCTCATATAATCACTGCTCTCCTTTTGCAACCGGATCAACCTGTTCTTCCTTTACGGGCACATCCTGAAAGGGAAGGCGCACCAATTCGGGCAACGCTTTTCCTTCACGCACATTGACCGCTTTGAGGATCTCCCCCGCTATGGCAGGGTCGGAAATCACTTGCCACAAGGGGTTACCATCTTCCCCGTACCCGGTCCACACCGCCGCCGTTGTACCTTTGGCATTCACCACGGCTTCGAAAAACGCCCCCATGCGGATCCGGTAGGATGTACCCCGAATCTCCGGCACGGGCGAGTTCCCCTGGGCAATCTGGATATTGCCCGTCAGATCATGCATGTCGCTTATAACCTGAAACAGTCGCGTAACGGCTTCGATATTATCAACATCCTTTGCTTTCAGCTCGTTTTCCAAAAGTTTCAGTGCCGAAATGTGTTTTTCAGAGGCTTGCGGCGGGAGCCCTTCAGCGAAGATCATGACGCGGCCAACCGCACCAATGAGATGGGTACGCAGTCCGTCCTGCAGCATCTCATATTGTTTCGCGCGATTCTCCACGCTATTGATCAAGGCGTCCAGCGAGTCTCTTTTTTCCGTGTAGTCGATTGTCTCCAGCTCAATTGAGTCCGTTTCGTGTCGTACCGAGCGCATGGTTTCGCGAATCCGTTCTCGATACTCTTCAAAATCCTCGGCATCCTTCCGTTTCTCTTCCGCAACCCGCTCACGTTCATTCTGGACGCTTACCAGTTCTTTTCGAATGCGGTTAATTTCCGGTGTGAGATCCTCCTGCTGTTGGCCATGAGCCTGGTGGGCTGAAGAGAATATCACGGGAACCGCAAGAAATAGGATTCCATACGACAGTTTCATGCACGCTCCATAATCCTGAATAGCAGTTTCTAACATGGATTGAATAAATTATGTCCGAATTGTATGGGTTGTATTAAGACTGTGTTAGAAACGTATTAGGAAACCTGCATTCCCCGACACACACGCCCGTTCAAGTCTCCTCAGATCAAAAAAACAAATTCGAGGAAAGGCCCCGCAAAAAGTGGAAAAGCCCCCGAGCTGTGAAATGATTGTTCGGCCCAGTTCCAGGTTCAGGGTAATACGCTCAGGTAGAAGCCGAGCATCCCCGCCCTTGAATGCATGATTACCTGTCCGGGGCATTTCTCCGTATTGAAAGCCCACCATGAGAGTTAACCCAGGTTTCGCAATCGACTCACGGCATTCTGCGTAAGCTGTTGCTTAATTAAAGAAGGGAGCCGAGTGGTGAACCCGAACTCCCATCGGAGAGAAAAGAGAGAGTCCGACAGTACATGTGTACTGTCGGATGCTTATAAGATAGGTTCTATTTGCTTGGTTTCTGTTGGAGGTCTGTTAGAAGTTGGTGAGGATGCACCGGAACCGACCGGATACCCTTACACGAATCATTGCGGACAGCACAGGCTCCTGGATCACGGTGGTTTTTGCGGGGCGAAGGACCGACATCTTGATTGAATGAATCCGTCGGCGAATAATCACTATTCGTAAAATGCAAGTTTGTCGACAATTCCGACAGTATCAGTGGGTGTTCCCCTGTCATAACGTATTCGCATTTCGGGTTTCCCTTCCGCGTTATACATAATAAACTCACCGTGACGTTTTCCCTCAACGAATGTACCTTCCTCGCGTATTAGTCCGATGCGAGACCACCAGACACACTTGCCCTGCTTTTCTCCATTCCTGAATGAACATTCAAACGAAGGGGTTCCATCCGGATACCACTCTATGTGTTTACCATGCCTCTCTCCCTCCTCGTAATGAGTTTCCGCAAAAAGGACACCTTCCCGTGACCATTCACGGTATTTACCAGTGCGTTTATTCCGGGAATAACGGCATTGATACCACTTTTTGCCATTATCGAACCAGAATTCCGATACACCATCGGCCTTTCCCCCAACGAATTTTGTCTTTTCGCGAAGACGTCCGTTCGGATGATAGGATTTGAATATCCCATCCTTCACCCATTTCCCGTTTTCATCCCGAACGACAGTATATTCCAATTGCGGTTTTCCGTTTGGATACCGAACAGTGCGCTTATCCCGATTACCGCAACCCACGAAAAGAAGCATTGCCGCAACGGCAAACAGAATATCTGAAATCTCTCGTCTTCTCCCCATATATTCCTTCCCCGCGGACCCTGATACATACAGGAAGGAGAGACTTCCTGCAAAGAAAGCCTCTCCTTCATCTCAGTTCACTAGCCCAAGTTTCTATTTGATTTCCGAGTAGTAGGTCCAACCGGCGGTCCAGTCGACCGTGCCAAACGCTCCAACGTAATTCGTTGCATCGAAGAATGAATCCATCGGAGCCGTTTTGGTATTCGTAAATGCCGCACCTCCGGCGGTCGGCAACAGGTTGTCACGAGATACGCCCGGACTGGTTCCAAAAGTATTGGCGCCGCCGATTGTGCTCACAACGCTTTCCTTAACGGAAGCATCATCCACTTTCGAAAACTTGATCAACATCTCAGGTGTAGATGCTCCATTGGAGAAACAGCAGAAGATATTATTCTCAAGCTTTAGATCTCCGGACTGGATATGATCAGTCACCAAGTTACCCTGGGAACCCTTTTCGTTATCAAAGTTGATCACACCAACCAGTGAAAGCGTTCCGTCCGAAAGCTTCACATCACCATAGAAATCCGTGAAAATGGAATTGTAGTAAAAGCCACCGGTTTCTTCCCGAAATTTGAAGGCCATATTGCCAAGATTTCCGGATTCAGCACCGGATCCGATAAACGTCGCATTGAAAATCGTCGGCTTTGAGTAATGCTCCGTATCACCGCGTTTACTGCCGGCACATCCGTCCATTTCCGCGCCGCGATCACCGCCATCCTCGCTTTGTACCACAACCCAGTACTGTCCCTTTCCACGGAACCCTTCATCCCAGTCGTAGGAGTCATCGAGACACCCCACCGCGATAAGATACTTGGTGTTGACCGTGCCGCCGAACCACTCAAAACCATCGTCGGAGTTGTTGTATACTTCAACATATTCAATGGTTGTTCCCGAGCCGACAGCACCAAGCGTGAGTCCGTTAATTTCATTACCCTCACCGATATTCGTACCACCATATCGGATAGACACATATCTGATAGTCCCCGAATTGTCCTCAAGATCCGATCCACCGTATTGTCCACGATTGTCGTCGGGATGTATACCTTCAATTTGTTCCGAACCACCATCAACCTGCGTTCGTGACTTCCCCAGCACAATCAAACCACCCCACAATCCACGGGTATCGTCATTGATGTCGTCCGTGCGGGTAACATCATCCGCCCTGGCGGTAAAAATGATAGGATTGTCCGCCGTTCCGTTTGCCATAATCTTGCCGCCCCTGGCGATAATCAAGGCACTGGCATTCAGCCCACCTCCATAATTACCCTTGATAACCGTTCCGGCGGGGATATTAAGAGTCGCGCCTTCCTCGACGAATACGAAACCGTCAAGTAGGTACGTTGTATCCGCGGACAGCGTGACTGAAGCGCCGGGTTGAATGTTGTCGTCCCGAATCACCACCATTCCGTCGATCAAATCTTCACCGGTAGCAACCGGGTTGCCGTCGTCGTCCTCACTGCATCCCGCGACCAGACCAACGGCGAGAGCCGAAACGGCGGTAAGGCCAATGAGTTTTCTGAGATTACGTTTCATACAGCTACTCCTTATAGTAGGGTTGGATTGTACTCGTATTCGAGTGTCGGTATTCATTCTAAACGTCCTTCTGTTTGCTTGAGTCTAAAAATGTGTTTGCAGTGTTAGGCCAGCATTTTAGTTTTGTTAGATTAGTGCTAGCTAGGCCCAAGTTTCGCAGTCGAAAGACGCCGTACCGCGCTGCACTGAGCGGTGTCGAAGTGAGCGGAGCGTTGCATT
>CAYFVL010000157.1:0-14136 GCA_964346405.1 uncultured Fibrobacterota bacterium | reverse complement strand
GCTCCGATCAAGAGGGACGTTTATATTAGTTCAGAAAAACAAATTACCTATTACCAACGAACTCGCGCGAAGCCCTCCCTGAGATCCCCGCACTTAACGAACTTGTCGATGGACGAGCGGACCACCGCTCGCCAGTACCCGTAGGCCTTCTGGTAGCGCTCAGGGTACACTCTCTCGAACTCATCGAAGTGCTCTCGCACCACCTGAAATAGAGGTGACGCCTCGTGGTCTCGGGGCCTGTAGAACAAGGCAGGCTTTGCCTGGGGACGTGTGGCCAGCGCGGCGCCAACTGCCGCCCTGTCGGCCTTGCGCCCATGACTGCGGCGCGGCTTAACATAGCGGGCGCAAAACTCATCTGAACGATGCAGAGCCTGCTCTTGTAGTCGAGGCAGTGAACCTGACAATGGGTCTCCCGGGCTGAAAACCGGAAAGACCAATCAAGAGACGTGCCAATGCGGCTAATTGCTGTTGAAAGGCACTATGGGAGTCGGGGCCAACCGGCAAAGATGCAATAATGCAATACCGACACCAGATGGTCGCAATTATGCGGCGGTGCGTGGCATGCGATACAGTTACCAGGAAAAACCTGCTGTCCACGGAAAGACAAGGGCGACGCGGGAGCTATCTTGAGCGATGACCCGATGGCACTGAAGCGCCCATAACCAATCGCTGGAGCCCGACGCCGAGAGCGCGGCTCAGCTCAAACGTTCTTGAGCGATACTTCAATCCCTGAAACAAAGACAAAAACGACTACTACGCGGATTTTCAACGCTCATGTTGCCCCTCGTGTGATCAGAAAAGAGCCTTGCTGCTTGCACATCGTCTCAATGAAGATGTACTCGCAGAGGTTCCACATAGACAGTGGGTGTTCACTATCCCCAAAAGACTGCGAGTCTACTTTCGTTACGATCGTAAACTCCTCGGCAAGCTCTGCCGTGCGGCTTATGACACTGTCTGCGAAATCTTTAAGCTGGAGATCGATGGCGAATGCGGGGTTCCTGCAATGATCGCAACAGCTCAAACCTTTGGCGATCTTGTTCACTGGCATCCCCATGTCCACCCTATCGTCCCTGAGGGAATTTTTACTGAGAACGGCCATTTCGTTCACATTCCAGACATCTGGAAACACAAAGCCGAGAAGATATTTGCGCAACGTGTGTTTGACTTTTTGCTCGCTGAGCATAAGATTAACGATGAGATTGTCGGGGATATGCGTTCATGGAAACACTCGGGGTTTAGCGTTGATAACTCGGTACGCATTGAGCGTGGAGACAAAGCAGGAATGCAGCGATTGGTTCAGTACATTGCCCGTTGCCCCTTTTCGCTAACCCGTATGGTCTCCATCACTAAGGATGGCAAAATCCTATACCGGGCTTCTCATGCGCAGTGTTGTCCATCCGTTTTTGGATGGTAACGGTCGTATTGGACGGCTGCTTATAACCTTGTATCTGGTTGAAAAGAAGCTTCTTCACAAACCGGCATTATATCTGGCAGACTTTTTTGAGCGAAATCGTGGTTCCTATTACGATGCCCTTACTGTTGTGCGACAATCAAACAACCTTCTGCACTGGGTCACTTTTTTTCTGACCGCAGTGGTGGAAACCGCCACAAGCAGTCGGGAAACATTCATGAATATAATGGCTCTACGGCAAGATGTAGAGCACCAGATTTTGAATTTGGGGAAACGGGCAGAAAAAGCAAAGACTCTGTTGATGCAACTTTATCAGCACCCGATTATGACCGTGAATCAGGCTGCCGAAATTTTGAAGGTCTCTCATCAAGCTGCGAATGGGCTTGTTCAAAAGCTTGTTGAAATGAAAATTCTGGAAGAATCGACGGGGTTTGCAAGAAACAGACAATATGTGTTTTATATGGGTATCCGGGCAGATACCTTGAGTCCCGCCGGGCGGGACCGTGAGTCGATTGCGAAACTTGGGTTAAGGAGTTCCGGCACCACTCTCACAGCCAGGAAAGGCGGGTGCAAAATTGCGCTGTGGATATCGAATGCACGGAGAAAAAGGAAATGCCGGTCCTTCCCCTCGGCCGACTCTGCCGATGCAGCACCAGGAGCAAGCTCTCAGGGCGTTTAGTTCCGGCAAATCAATGTACCCCTTGAGCTGTATTCCCCGGCTTTCACCTGGTATACATACAGACCCGGGGCGACATATTCTTTGGGGATCGTGAGGTGGTGTCGTCCGCCCCCGAATTTCCGATTACCGAGTTTCGCCGTCAACCGTCCGGCACTGTCGTACAGGTTCACGACGACAAGGGACGGCCGGGGTATACCAATCACGAACGCCGAGTTGCGGACGGTCGCGCTGTAGGATGTCGGTATATCGCGGTCTTTCGGCCCATTCCTGTTTTGGGGATCGGTATCGAGGGTACTGGTTGGGTGTTTTCCTCCAACACGATCCAGGTCCTCCAGCACCTTCGGCAACAGCATCTCCCAGTTGTAATCGTCCTTCCCTATATGCCCCAGAGGATGCGGGTGGTAGTGGGCATTCGTTACATCTATTAGATCCTGCCAGTGTGCAACAGCGTTTTGTACCGATTCTACCGCGGCAATGCTGTCGCCTTCCAGCCCGGTATGCATATATCGCTCCAGAGAAACGGCACCGCGCAGCTTGTCGGCGAAATACCTTCCCAGGAGACACCAAGCGCGTACATCCGCAATTTCGCACTGCAATGCAGGAATGGTTGTGGGAAGTACCTGAAGCTTCTGTGCGGCAAACTCGGCATCGGCATCAAGACGACCCGCCAGTTCGAGGGGCGTAATTCCGGCTGAATTTGATTCACCATTCAATTCTTTTTCCACCATCTCCGCTACACTCTGATAATCACTATGCACCGGAGTACTTGTCCGGATGTCTTCAAGGGATATTAGCTTGGACTTCCCCATGAAACCCTCCATGTACAGCGTGTAATCCCAGGTGAAACCGGCAAAGACTCCCAGTGCCTGAAGGTAATTGCATGCCTTTGCATAAGCTTCGAGCAGCGGAGCTCCCGTTCCCGTTCCGTATCTCCTGTCTATCATCGCGGCAAACGTTGCATCCGGCACGGTTTCATCATAGGTTAGTCTGCCCCACAATTCATAGTAGAGCTTGTTCTTCTGAAAAGCATAGTTCCAGTTTACGTGGGCATGGTCGGGGATATGTGAATAGTCCGATGCCGGTATGAAGCACTCCGAACCGATAAAGAAACCACCGACATCGGCCTGACCGTTGCGGTAGATGATCTCACGAATGTACTGCGGTTGCGCCCAACGTAATGTGAAAAAATCTTCATTGCGAATCATCCAGACATTCTTGTATGCGGTAGGTACGGGAATCCGGTAATCATCTGCGGACCCGGCGCCATGGGTAAACAAGAATTCGGGAGAGGCATACGCGTGGGACCAGTTGAATTTGATTTCCACCCATACGGGGCGGGGCAAATTGCTGTTTTCTATTGCGGTTCGCGCGGCGGTTTGTGCGCCGGAAAACGGGGCCCGATGAATGAATTCTACGGGGCGGCCGGCATTCTCTATGGGCGGAAAGTATACATCCCTGATCCAGTTTTGAATTTCCCTTGAACTCATGCCGTTCATACCTTCGCCCAGAGATACTCCGATGCCGGCAAGGTCGGGATATTCCTTGATAACCTGAGCCACGCATTCGGAAGTATAGGTCTTGATCTGCGGAGTGCTGTGTCCGCGGCCTTTGTAGTTATTATCTGCGAGCGCTTCGGAGTCATAGTGTTCTTTGAATGCTTCGCTCACAAAAATATTCCAATTGACAATGTAGGTTTTGACACCTCGCTCTTTTGCATGTCGGAAAATCGTGGTATACAGTTGTTTCCAATCAGAAAGTTCACTGTCGCTGAAGGGACATGCCAGGGGGAAGCTCTGTGGTCGTATCATATAGGGGAAAGGGTGAATATTCCACAATGTTAAGGCGTTGAATCGGTTCACGGCCATCATGTCGATAAAGGATTTCCAGAATGCCGTATCCTTGCACACTTCAAGATTCGCCCTTAGCGATTCATGAGTTCTATAGCTCGACCAGGGCAAATTGAATTTTATTGCACGGAAAGGAAACCGCGGTGTGCGCTTCATAGTCATTATGGAGGCCACATTTCCATGGTGTGAAAACTGTTCCGCAACTTCGAGAATGCCGTACATTCCTCCCGTCTCATCTGGAGCGAAAACATAGAGTCTGTCGGTTCCTCCGGCCGATGATCGAGAGAGCTGAAACCCCTCCTCATCGAGTGTTGAGTCCATGCGGATATCGTCCGACAGCTCTTGCTCGATATTTCCCACCGTCACAATAATGTCGCCGGCGTCACTGCCGTCATTGATATGACGGCTCAGGGAATGGCCGGCTAACGTTACTGCCGAATCAAGTTTATCTGCCGCAAAGCTGAGAAGAGGGCTATGCGTATCGAAACGTATTTCAATGGTAGCTCCCCGGCAGGAGACAGCGACGAGGGTAATCAGGAGAATAACCGCGGTGACATAGGAACATGTCTTCATTTTCATCACCACCTTCTTTCGGTACTTTTGAATTGTCGGGAGCCGCATCTCAGGTCCATGCATTCTCCTGGATTGCCCTCGAAGAGCGTACATGGCCGGCTACCACACCAACGGCCTTTTCAAGACCATTTTCTCGGAGAAACCCCAGGAAATATCCATAAGGTATAAACCCCGGGCTGGAAGATTTCCGGATATGATTCGGTTTTTCTTCTGAACTGTACGGGAGCCCCCAATCTGTCTGCCGTCGAGAGTGAGAATACGAATAATTGCCCCTTGCGGTATTCCGCTGATAGAAAATCCGCCTCCAGTATTCGAAACGGTTACCCTGGGGATTTTGTTGTCAAACCTCTCTGTTTGGTGATCCGCATTCGGGTTGGTGGTGGATACGGGGACTGTAGTGAAGTCGAGACGCGGCCTGACGAATTCACCCCGAGCCTGCTGTTCGCAATTGTAGTAGGCGCCGTAGTATTCCGAGTTGAGATCAAGCCAGAGAGTAATACGGTGGACTTCTTCATCGCTGAGATTTACATCGTGATGAGCAGGACTTAAATGGGACAACAGTTTGGATCCTCGTGCCCCCACATGTCCCGGCAAGGATCGCGAGCCTCCGTGAAGCGTATCATTGATGCTTCCGTTACCCCCTCCATGAAAGTAATGTGCGAATGGTTCAAGATTTTCGTATGCCACCGTCCAGAACTCCTTCTCTTCGCCGGTTTTGAATTTCCGATCGGGATAACGGTCAACAAGGAACTCATTGCTGAAATCGGGTGTATTGTCTTTCTGAGCATGACACGGAGCGCATTTGGAATCGAGTATGGGCTGAATGAGGGAGGCGAACTGAATCGGGCGGAAATTGTTGGGCTCCGGTTCGAGTTTTGACGGTGCTCGGCCGGCAGCGATGGGCGAAACTACCGGCGTTGCCATCCACTTATCTTCATGACACCCAACACAACTCAACTGTTCGCCTTCATGAACGTATGTCGCAGACCGCATCCCTACTATAGCCAATTTGTTTTCATCCAACGCCTGGAAGAGAATGGTCTTCCCGACCGGTGCTTCGCATTTTACACTGCCGTCTTTTTCTACCGGCACAATACCCAGTGAGGCTCTCGCGGTGCTTTCGTTGCCATAGCCGATATATGGTTGATTCAGTACCTGGGTAGATTTGGGAAATATCTGGACAATGCGCATGTAGTGAATTTCAGTATTCTCCGGCCACTCGAAATCCGATTCATACATGTTAAGAACGGTTATTGTGGCTTGTGGAAGTGATTTATCGCCGTCCTCACCCTGACTTGTTGATTGTGGAATTGTCGGAGGCTTTGACCGGGAAACAACAGGGATTGGTTCGTAACTGTTTATGGTGGTATCGCGGTAGATCAGTTCACGGTTACCGAACGCATCAACAAGATACAGACCAAACGTAACGGGCGGCTCAATGCGACGAGACTTGTATCCAGGACCGCTGGAATCGGTATATGAACACAGGTAGTAATTTTTGCTCAGAGGCAGCGGGGTGGCGGCACAGGATGTGCTGCCGCCGCGCTTCTCCGATTCCAGGTATGGAATGTCGGGAGAAATGCGACGCAACTGACTTTGCGCCCCGTCGTCGGGAATCGTGGTATTTATCTCAATCAGTGATCCAACCCAGGAGCCGTGATGGGCACCGGCAATGCCGATATAGCGCCCGCTTGTTCCGGGGATAGCACGGATACTCCACTCAAACCATGGGCGTGCCTTTCGTCCATTTCGACCAAACGGTTGATCGCCCGGGTACACCGCACTGGGGTACAGAGGGTGGGGGTAATTGCCGTGGGGAGATCGAGGATCGGTTCCATCAGGATTGCAGATCCAGAAATGATGCGCAACATCGGAATCCCGATCGATGTAGTCCCAGCGTGTGTATACGATTTTGCCGTCATTGTCAACACTTGGTGTCCATTCGTTTGTCTCATGATAGCTCAAACGAATTAGATCAGACCCGTCATCCCGCATGGAATGCAGAGTAAAAGTAGAACCGGAACCGCCGTGGCACCGGCCGGACCCGCCGCGTCGGAAGGACAAAAAGCCGATTCTCCCGCTGGGAAGGAAGAAGGGATCAAAGTCCACCGGCAACAGCGGGTCACCGATATTCTTTTTCTTATCGTTCATCCAGGAAGGACGCGTGAAATCGTCAAACGTCAATTGCTGGAGGTCGCTGCCGTCGATATTTACAGAATAGATGTGGAGACGGTTTTTACTGCCGGGGGGTGAGGCAGCGAAAACAACTCTCTTGCCATCGTATGATAAATCGGGAGTAAAGGCGCGTTCGCCTGTCAGCGATTCCCCCTGGTGATCACCATTTGCGATCACGGCGTCGTTAAGTAAGTTCACGGCCGTCGGGGAGTCACTGAAGGCGTCTTTCAGAATGTACACCCCGGTATTGTCTTCTTGGCACTCGTTCATTTCACCATACACATGAACCATATGCGGGGTGCCGTCCAGAGAGTTCTTGAAAAACAGTATTTTATCAAAATTCAAGAGCGGGTTTTTGAATGAAATCCGCCTGCGCAATGCCGCAATTTTTTTATAGTGAGAAAGCGCATCGCTTGCGGATGCAGTTTGTTCTGCGAGCTGCTTCAATTCGGCTTCCTCTGCAGCCAAATCCGGTGCATACTGCATGCTCTTGAGATGGCGTATCAATGCATGCGTTCGTCGAATGATGACGGCTGCGGGAGCAGTGTCTTCCTTCTGTATAAGCGATGATGTATCAAGTACGTAGTCGCGGACATTCGACTCATTGTACCATTTTCGCACTTTGTCGTTTTCGGTTTCATAGGACAAACGACGGAACTCCTGTTCCCATGCCGTTTCAACCATGGAAGGGGCTGAATACAAGCAAAAAGCCCCGTAGGACATTAAGAAAAAAGAAAGCCCGGGAATGCAGGGACATAGTTTACGCATGAAAAACTCCTTTACTAAAAAAATGGACATCGAGAGCATGTCAGTGTATCGAATTTGATCCTTATTCGCAGCCCGATCCGGACACTTACGCCTGCTCCGGAAATTCAGTCTTTATCTTTTTCCTCTTGCACGCGGAATCAGCCGAAATAATTTCCCGCAAGACGGAATATCCCGATTAAGCAGCAGTTGCAAACAATTAGATATCAATTAGTTAGGGTTTTTTATCCGCGGCCGTTTTCGATAATGTTCTGGCTGCATATCTGTTCGGTAGTATAGACGCGAATGCTGGCCGACGCATTGTCAAAAAATGCTCTGATTTTGCACAATTCTGCTTTCGGGTCGGGTTGAAATCTATACTAATGAAAAGTCGTACCACGGTGGATAATTGAGCAGGGAATGCGAAGAAATCCTTTGGATGTCTTGTTCATAGGCAGGTCCCGAATGATTGCGTGAGCCATCGTGTAGCCGACTAGGTCCCAGTCGGGCGCGCATGCGGAAACGCTCAGGTGATAGTAGGAGGGGGCATTCTCAAGTGAGAGGATTGAAATATCGTGCGGAACTTTGAGACGACGCGATACGCATGTGTAAATAGCCTTCTCGGTGAGTTCATCCGAGGAGCATAACCATATTGACTTTTGGTTAGGGTGCTCGAGCACTGCGTTAAAATCGGGCACGATCCTGAGGTTCTCATGTAGACGAGACATGGATACCCCGTTGGAGTATCCGTACTTTTCGTTTAAGTAGTCGATGTAGGAACGATTGTTTGCTGCGATTTCTTCGTAGAGAGTGTCGGAAGTTAAACTGGAAGTTTCAGGGCTGAGTACCGCCAGGGAGACATCGGCATGCGGATCTCCGGATGAAATGACTTCATGGATTAGTTTAAAGCGGCGCAGGTAAGCGCCTCGAGGATTTTTACGTATTCGTTCCGCGTTGAAGAAAACGATAATTGGCCTGGATGCATCACGACGACAATACCGGGCGACAGTCCGGGCCTGTTCTGTGTACAGGTTACCTTGTGAAAAGATGTTAAGCTTGTAAGGTCTCCGTGTGGTGTTGCCGTAGCTCTGAAGGTCGATCAGGAGAGGAAAGTCTGGAGTACCGCCGCGGCACATAAACGGGCGGACTACATCGGGCACAATGTCAAGTTCGTTTCCGTTAAGCCGGAAAAACAGTATGCCGTCGGGCTTTTTACCCATCTTCCTGAACTCGTTGTGCACCCGGGGCACATCGCCTCTGCTCAGGTATCGGAGCTGAAGGCCGTTGGCATGCAGCTCGCGTTCCAGTCGGTAGTATGCCGAACTCCGCTCATAGGATGTAAAGATTTTTGGCAGCATTCCGGGAGATTCCGCGATGAGCAAGACTGTTCCAAAGCCTCGATTACCTGTTTTCGGTCGAAATTTCCCCACATGGTAGGCGGATCCGATTCTTGTCACCAGCCCAAGCCGTACCAGCCGAGTATACGCCCGCCGAATTGTTCTGTCGGACAGCCTGTACTCCAGTCGAAGGAATTTTGATTGTGGGAGGCGATCCCCCCGGCGCAGCTCGCCGCGTCGTATGCTTTCGACAAGTTGCTCCGCAAGATCCTCGGCCGCGGTCCGGTTTCCCAAAACAGGGATTTCGGTGGACTTTGGAGACTCCAGGGAGGGTTTGATGGTACCTTTTCCGGCCACCCGAACAACCGTCCCCTCTGCTTTCAGTCGAGACATAACTCTCCTCATGCTCCGAATGGAGAAACCGAATTGTTCGGCAAGCGTTCGGTCCGGAGGTAGCCGGCTTCCCGGTGCAATGCTCTCGACGTAGGCCCTGATCTGCCCTTCCAGCCCCGCATTTCGGGCGTCCGGGTTTGTCATCTTCTTCTCCTGGCCTAGGTGGCATCTGTTGGAGCGTTCTGAACTACTAAAATACGCATGTTCATCCCGATGTGCAGATATATTTCCCACCATGATCACCTTTGACGAGATTTTTCACGCAGAAAGGAACGGGTCATGAGGGTTTCATGGGCCTTGCCCGGACCGATATTTCTGGTATTGCTTCTGATTTCGTACTCCGCAAAAAGCGTCGAGATGATGGGGGAAACGAAGCTGTGGCATAGAATCACCTTACTTTTCGAAGGACCCGATGTTTCGGAGGATGACGAGACAAATCCATTCACCGACTATCACCTGGATGTCGAATTTCGTAATGGAAGCCGTTGGGCAAAGTACCAAGGCACATCCAAGTCCAGAAATCGCGCGTAAGAAAACCTGCAAACCCAAAATAGTATTGCAGAATTATCTGGTTGGCATACGGTTGCTTAAACAGCATAAGAATGGGAGAATAAAGCATATGAATGCGAAACATAGTCTCTGTTTTTTCACTTTTGTATTACTGGCCATCAGCGTATCGGTTGATGCGAAAGCCATAGCTTACATACATGGTGATGTATCGGCAGATGGCGATATCCCATCTGGATCTAACGCGCCGTTCCATCAGATGCTATTGAACGATACAGGGCGGCGTGGCTGCTCGAGTTTCAAGGCAATGGTAGAATCCAAGGGCCATACCATTACCCAGCATTACGACCAGGATATTGAACTGACGCCCGAATTCCTCAGTCAATTCGACGTCATTATCTTCGGCCTCCATCAAAAACAGTGGTCGGCAGCCGAAAAGACGGCGCTGGACAATTGGATACGGGCAGGCGGCTCCATTTATATATATAGCGACTCCGCGGCTGGGGGTCTTTGGAGCAGCATCGGCGCTCAAAACCCCGTTGGCCAATCAGTTGTCAACAATATCATAGCACAGTACGGAATGCAGGTTACCGTCGACCAGTCCAATGGCGTCAAGGCATATCGTGCCGATCCGGGAGCAAGCCACCCGATAGTGGCGGGGCGGCCGGTCTGGGAAGGAGAAGGCGTTTCGCCCGTAGCTGTTGATGAGAGTAGTGGTGCGCAGGCCCTTATTCCCTACCTGAATGATGCCGATTACAAGGTCAGCGGCAACCCGGACATCCCTCATCAGCAGAACATCACTATTACCAATCCACTGTGGGCGGCATTAGCATTGCAAAGTGTTGGAAACGGCTATGTTATCGTGGGTTTTGATCGCCAGCCGATGTGGAACGATGGCGAGGGTTCTGATATAGAGAAGAGAGACAATAAAGAGATCCTGGGCAGGATAATCGATTTCATGACGAATACTTCACCCTCCGAAAACCAGCCTCCAGTCGTCGCTTTTACCGAACCGCAAAGCGTAGAAACCTTCTTTGTGCCAGGATCGCTTTCTGTTACCGTGCAAGCCAGTGATGCTGATGGCTCTGTTTCATTCGTGGATCTATATATCGACGATGTTCTGGTGCGTCGCGAAAACAGTGCTCCCTACAACTGGAACAACAGCAACAATGACCCCGCGTTGCAGAATCTGGAAGAGGGAACATATACTCTTCGCGCCGATGCCATGGATGATAAAGGTGCGGTAGGATCTGACACTTTCACAATAACCATACAGAGTCCAAGTACAATCATTTCACGCGGCAATAGGTTCATCACACCTTCAGAAGACGACATTATGATTGTCAATGGCAAAAAGATCGTTCTTTCTCTTTCTATGATAAGCCACGTCAGCTTGACTATAACAGACATGGCCGGACGCAGTGTAGCTACGCTTGTGTACGGGCACCTGGATGCTGCATCATATTCATACCTGATAAACGGAAACCTGGGTGCGGGTGTATACCTGATTCGATTGGTGAGGGATAATCAGCTAACCGCTGAAAAGATATTTATCCGAAGGTCTGAAAGAGATTAATAGAGAAAAAGCGCGCGCAAGATGAAGAATGTGCCTTGGTAAATCGTCCAACAGCGCCAGCCCCGCATTTCGGGCGTCCGGGTTTGTCATCATCTTCTCCTGTCCTAGGTGGCATCTGTTGGAGCATTCGAAACTACTAAAATACGCATGTTCATCCCGATGTGCAGATATATTTCCCACCATGATCACCATTGGCGAGATTTTCCACGCTGAAAGGAACGTGTCATGAGGGTTTTATCGGCTTTCCCCGCGCCATTATTTCTGGTATTGCTTCTGATTTCGTACACCGCAAAGAGTGTCGAGATAGTGGGCGAAAGGAAACTGTGGCATCGAATCACCTTACATTTCGAGGGACCCGCTGTTTCCGAGGATGACGAGACAAATCCATTCACCGACTATCGCCTGGATGTCGAGTTTCGTAATGGAAGCCGAGTTGTTACCGTACCCGGTTTTTACGCCGCCGACGGGCACGCCGGAATGACGGGGGCCTCGAGCGGCAGTACCTGGACAGTTCACTTTGCGCCGGAGGTGACCGGAACCTGGAGTTACGAAGCATCGTTTCGCAAAGGGGCGAATATCGCGGCAGTAACCGGGGCGAATGAAGGAGAGTCGGCAGGCTTCTGTGACGGCGGAACGGGAGAGTTCATTGTCGCTGAAACCGATAGACACGGAAGAGATTTTCGCGCCCATGGCTTTTTGCGTCATGTGGGAGAACGTTATCGGCGCTTCTCGGGATCCGGGGAGTATTTCATCAAGGCCGGACCCGGTGATCCTGAGAATTTTCTGGGATACTCAGGATTCGACAACACTCCCGATGCTCGACATGATTACGATCCTCACCGCACCGACTGGACCGACGGGGACCCAACCTGGCGGGATGGAAAGGGAAAAGAAATTATCGGCATGGTGAACTATCTGGCGGGCGCCGGGGCAAATACGCTGTATTTTCTCTCGTGGTCGGGGGGCGACGGTAAAGATGCGTATCCGTGGATTGGTCCCGATGATTACCTGCGGTATGACTGCAGCAAACTGGATCAATGGGAAACCGTTTTCCAGCACATGACGCAAAAGGGAATACATCTCCACATGTTTTTTTTCGAACACGAGATAGACATGGTGTTCGGTGGGGGAGATCTGAATGTCGAGCGTAAAATCTACTTCAGGGAGATAATCGCTCGTTTCGCCCATAATCCGGGGCTGACCTGGAATCTGGGAGAAGAGCTGAATCGCGGCAAGAACCAGACTGGAGGTGCCGATCCCACAACAGAACAGATCAAAGAATGGGCGCTTTTTATACGAAATCTCGATCCCTACGACCATCCAATTGCCGGTCATCCGTACCGGATATCTTCGTTGTACGATCCTTTACTGGGGTTTGAAACTTTCGATGTCGCGGCGCTTCAGACCGGGGGGAACCTTGACGAAGTTCACACCCAAACACTGGAGTGGATTGGGAAATCAACAGACGCCGGCCACACCTGGCTGGTCGAAAACGTCGAACAGGGGGGACCCGGCACCGGCATAGAGCCGACAGATTCGCGTCAGAACGATTACCGGAAAAAGGTTCTCTGGGGCAACCTCATGGCGGGCGGTGCCGGCGTGGAATACTATTTCGGCAGCGACGGGGGAGGATCTTCGGGCACACTTAACATCGAAGATATGCGCCTGCACGATAAGGCCTTTGTGGAGGCCGGATATGCGGTAAACTTTTTCACCGAGCATGTGCCGTTTCACCTGATGGAGAATGCCGACGAACTCGTGGACGGATCGAACTGGTGCTTGGCTTCCTCCGATTATGCCTATCTAATTTATCTGCCGTCCGGGGGTTCCGCTACTCTGGATATATCCGATGCCGACGGCGATTTCAAGGTTTTCTGGTTTGACCCGCGAAACGGCGGAAATCCTGCGGAGTCGGGTGTTGTTACCGCGGGCGGCTCCGTCTCTACGGGTAATCCTCCCGACCAGCAATCTGCCGATTGGGCGGTACTGCTGATCGCCGCCGACGCTACCGCAATGAACAATCCTATTGCGCCACCGAAAGGACTTGTCCATGGTGACCGCGAAATCATGTACTCTCCGTCAGGCAGGTGTTTACGGATTTTCGACAACCGGTTCCGCTCAACCGAAACTACCGGTGTTGCACCGGCCTGCGGCGTGTACTTCTACCGTAGTTCGAAAAACAGCCGAAGTGTTGCGGGAATATCGGTTATTAGGAAGTGACAATCAAATAGCCGAATAGGTGACCTACTAAGGAGGAGCCTTGAAAATGCCGACCAATAGCCGTATGTCTGTGTTAATGACCTGGAGTATCCTGTCGGTTTGTTCTGGTATTGATGTTTGTGCCGCGGCGGAAACGTGGGTGAATGACTCCGGGGCGTTTATAGAGGAGAACGGCATTGTTATTGTCGAAGCCGAATCGGGTGAGATCGGTGGTGACTGGGTGTACTACGACAATGCCGATCTCCATGACAAATTGAGTTCATTTACCGGAGACGGGTTTCTGAGATTTGAAGGTAACAAGACCTCCAGCGGCCCTCCCGCCGATCCAATTACATACAAAATCAGAATAACAAAGCCGGGGTCGTATAAGGTTTACCTGAGGGGTATGGCCATGAGTCCGGGAGCCGGCGATCAATCAAACGATTGCTATATCAAAACGAACGGCCAATCCGGTGCTCTCGGGCAGGACAAGAAATTTTATATTGCGGGGCAGAAACAGAGAAGTTTCCAATGGATAGAAAAACTGAACGTTGGAGGACATAACGTCATCTTCCCGGAGTACGAACTCTCGGTCGGGCTCCATGAATTTGTCGTATCCGGCCGCTCAAAGTACTTCGTCTTAGGGCTCACGCAAAAATAACTTCACATTTTATGCTTGCTCTTATTTGCAGAGA
>CAYFVL010000156.1:0-14180 GCA_964346405.1 uncultured Fibrobacterota bacterium | reverse complement strand
CGGGGCATCGCCTCGGCTCCGCTCGGTACGGCGGTTCTCGACTGCGAAACCTGGGCTAACGTCCGGTGAAACCCGCGCTTCCAGTGGGTGCTTCATAACAGAAAAGTCTCTTTTTCCGGAGGAATAATAGATGACCGAGTCCTTACGAACGAACACAAAATTATCTGAATTCCTGCCGTTATTGCTTGCGTTTTCTATTGTGGGCGCGGCTTCTGGTGATAAGGGACTGCTCGAGGATGAACGCAATACGATAGATGTATTTGAGAAAGCCTCACCCGCGGTGGTATTCATCACCAGCAAGAGCGTGCAATGGGATTTCTGGTCCATGAATGTATTTGAGATACCTCAAGGAAGCGGTTCCGGATTTGTATGGGATAATCGGGGGCACATTGTAACCAATTTTCATGTAATACAGGATGCCCACAATATTTCGGTCACCCTGAACAATCGGAAAAGTTATCGTGCAAAGGTAATTGGCGCGGCCCCGAACAAAGATCTTGCGGTACTCAAGATCGATGCGCCCGACGAGGAACTTCAACCGGTAACTCCGGGAACGGTCGATGATCTCAAAGTCGGTCGAAAAGTATTGGCTATCGGGAATCCTTTCGGACTGGATCAAACGCTGACCGTGGGCATTGTAAGTGCCTTGGGACGTCAGATAAAAGCCGTCACCGGACGCACCATTCACGATGTCATTCAAACCGACGCTGCCATAAATCCCGGAAATTCCGGTGGTCCCCTTCTTAACTCTCAAGGCCATCTGATTGGTGTAAATACCGCGATACTTACTCCAACCGGCGCCAGTGCGGGAATCGGGTTCGCTGTGCCGGTCAATACCGTTCGTAATGTGATACCTCAGTTGATAAAGCACGGTAGAGTGATACGCCCGGGCCTTGGAATAGAAATGCTGCCCGGCAACGTTCTTCGACGATACGGCATTCGCGGAGTTGCCGTCGCCCGAGTATACCCTGGAAGCAATGCGGATAAGGCGGGGCTTCGCGGCCTTCAACGGGACATGTGGGGCACGGTGACGCTCGGAGACATAATAATTGCCATTCAGGGCGAGCCTGTTGCCAATAGTGATGAACTGGCCTACCAACTGGAGAAACACAATATTGGTGATATCGTAGCACTTACCATTCTGCGCGGAGGCAAAGAGACCGGTGTCGAAGTGACCCTTCAGCGTGTCGAGTAATTCGGTTTGCGGTGCGTTTTCGTACTGCTTGTTCTCGACTGCGACACAGGGGCTAATCAAGCCTGAAATTGACCCGATAGCTATATCGAATACGCACTTTTCGCCCGCCCATCCGTGGAGGAGGAAACCGCCACTTCGGCAGCACTTTTGCGGTTTCCAGACCGAATGCGGGATGACCGGTCACCCGGGATAGAGAGAACTCCCCCACTCGCCCATTCTCATCAATGAGCAACTCGACATCGACAAAGCCCGTGATCCCCGCCCGGCTCGCAATCGACGGATACTTTGGCTTTGGGCAGTGCCCCATCGGCTCATAGGAAACATTGTCCAACTGCGATGGAGAATTCACCGACACTATTCCCGCATCTCCGGGAGCCGGGGTTTCCACTTCGGCGGAGTCGGATTCCCGTGGAACAATGAGTGTCTCTTCCGTGAGTTCGGTATCTTCTGATTTGGAGAGGGACGGCGTGGGCGTCTGAACGCTATGTTGCCGAGTGATCTCTTCTTTCGGTTGCGTCTTTTTCCGCACTACTTTTTCCGGCTCTTTTTTCTTCTCGGGCGGCATTTCCAGGTAATCAACCAGCAGAACGGGAATCTCCTCCACCGACTCATTCCTGATTGACTTCACAATAGGAAGGATTATCGTTATCGTGAGCAGTACCGCGCCTAGAGCCGAAAAGAACCACCTGATCGCCCGGGATTTCAAGTCTTCCTCGGACGGATATATGCCTTCTTCATGAACCATCCGTCCGCAATGAGAATGCTCTACCTGATTCCCCGTGGACGGTACGCGGTCGTTGTCCCGTGACCCTTGACCATCAGATTTAGAGGAGATATCCGTTCCCATTCCCTGCATTCCCGTTTTCCGTGGCTAATCCCCAGACATCTCAACCGATGTGGAGCCGCGGCGGGTTCCAAGAGATAGTCGAGTGATGCCCTCCCCTCGTAATCGGTCCAGAAGAACAATCAAAGGATCAACGCTTCCGTTTCGATCGGGAACTATTACTATATTCAGTTCGGGGCGGGTAGTGTGCTCATGACGAATTCCGGTCACCAGCTCGGGCAGATTCCGTCTTTCTCCGTCATACCAATATGCCCCCGACTTATCGATCGCCACCACAAGAACGTTCTTCTCGATTACCTGCGAAGTCGAAGCCTTTGCGCGATCCACGGTGACGCCCGTCTCTTTTGTAAATGTAGTGGTGACGACGAAGAATATCAACAGTATGAAAACCATATCGATCAGCGGGGTGATAGAGATTTCCGCCCGACCGGCATCCGCCTCGAGTTCGTCAAATGCCTTATCCAGCATGGGCCGAATCCTTGAGATGATCGATCAACCGCACACAGGCATTCCGGGTCTGATGAGTAATTTTTTTCAGTCGCCCGACCAGAAGAGAATGCCCGATTATGATCGGAACCGCGGTAACAAGCCCTGCCTGAGTGGTAATTAGAGCCTCAGCGATACCTCCGGCCATAGCCTGGGCATCACCGGTTCCTTTCAAAGCGATAACGTGAAAGGTTGAGATCATTCCCGTTACCGTCCCTAGAAGCCCCAGAATCGGCATCAGCGCGGCAAGTGTTGCCAGAAGATCAAGATTGTGAGAATACCGAGGCAATTCCCTCATCAGCACAACTTCCATCTTCTCTTCGATTCTTTCTACCCGATGCTCTCGATTCTCCAGAGCCACACCGAGCACTCGATCGATCAAACGTTTTTCAGGACGGAGATACTCCAGCGCCTGCTGCTCTCCACGTCCAAGTTTTTCGAAAAACTCCCGATTACGGCGTGTAAGCCCGAAAGCAGTTTGACAAAAGAATACTGTTCGCTCGAGAAGCAGTGTCAGGGCGACAAAGCATCCGATAATAATCGGATACATGAAAATTCCACCTTGCTCAACCCATTCGATTACTGAATCCATGTTGTCTTCCTTGGCGATTTCAGATTCCACGCACGGTGATAAAGCAAACAGTACGTCCGCGAAACCCGAATGCCGGCTTTCGCACCAGATTCACCGGTTTGGGTCATCGCGTGGCATCTCTTACCCAATCAAGCATAGCGCCGTTGCCATGGCTCTGCGAGGTGCGCCTCGATATCCAAAAAATTGCTGCGCGAGAAAATGCAGATTTATTCCCGCGCGAACCCTTATGGCTGTAACTCGTAGTTGACCCCAACATGTACCACCGTGGACGGAATATTGAATGACAAACTCTTCATCCTTCCCGATTTGCTATCTAACTGGAACATGTTCGGGCTATTGAAAGCATTGAGAATTTCAAAATACACACGCCCCGTTCCAAATCTCGCACCGAACCCTCGGGAGATGTGGAAATCGAGACTCTGATAGGGTTTGTAGCGTTTCTCGTTATAGTTCCCAACGTAAAAAGAATCGGTACTTATCTTCGTCTCGGTGTATGGAATTCCGGACATGTACCGGTATTTAAAAGCGAATTCGTATCTATGGGGCAGACGGTAATAGTTAACTACCGATACCAGAAGCGGTCGCTCCAGAGGGAAAGGATGAATCCGCCACTCGGGCCGGCGTCTTCTGAATGATCTTCCATAACTGAATGAAACCCATCCATGCCAAAAATCAACCGGTCGATACCGGAGAAAGTACTCGATCCCAAGGGCATACCCGGTCCCATCATTCACATACCGGGTTTCCAGAAAGCCACTGTTTACAAAGCGATTAGCCGCTTCGAAATAGAGTTCTTCTTCGGAGAGATCTTCCCGGCCCTCGAATTCCTCTTTGACGAATTCTATCAATGAATCGAGCGATACGCCTTCATTTGTCTCTATTACCTCCGAAAGCAGATCGCTGTATCGCTTCGCGTACACATTCACTTTTTGCTCCAGATGCGCAAAAAAACGAGAGGCCAAGCCGAGGTCGAAATGCCAGACCTTCTCGGGACTCAGGTTTTCGGCCAGAGCGATCGCTGAGGGATCGTAATTGTTTTGAGTATAACGACCGACAGACAAAAGGAGCTCATGGTCGTTATGAATTCCGAATTTCGTCATAAGCCGTGGAGAAACGGTGACCGACGAATCGGCGGTAGTCGCCTCGATTCGCGCTCCTCCCTCTATCGAAAGGCTGGACAGCGGACTCCATCGATCTTGGGCAAAGAGGGCTCCTCCCCAATACCGACGCTTACCCGCATACGCTACGAAGATCCGTCCCAGAAGATCATGGGCCGACTCATCCCAATAGTAGTCGGTGTACGTGACCGAGGAATCTCCGGAAACCGGTCCCCAGAAATCACCGGTGTTTGTGTTGCCGTTAATGATGATTTCATGAAGCGTTCGAACCATGTAAACATCGTATGAAATTGTATTCATTCCGCCTTGAAAACCGATCTTTAGATGATGTTTCGGTATTCCGGCCCAGTCCCACGCAAAGGATCCGGAAACGTCGTCGATAGAAACATCGTACTCCGACGAGTCGATCCAATATGTAAAAGGCTCCGGAAAAGTCAAATCCCACCATCGCCGCTGCCATGCGGCATTCCATTCGAACAGGCTTTTCTCATCGGGTGCGTAGGAAGCCGTTGTATACAATAGATTGTAATTTGAGCGATAATTCATCAGGGTATCGGTGTAGCGACTGACATTTCGCGTCTTTAAGCTGTCCCAACCATAATCCCATAGATCATCTCCCTCTTCGAAGCGCACAGTCGTGTCCTTACGAAAGCAAGAATACCCGGACCCGTAATAGCGGCAGGTATCCCGGTATAGATCGGCCCAGCCGGAGGAATCGGGTTCCAGCATGCGATAAATGTCGGTATTGAGCATCTCATTCACTTTGATTGTCAATCGGTCGTTTGGCTTGGCCGACAACCCAAGAGAAAGATCTTTATATCCCGGCATTGTGTTGTACTCTGCAAACTGCTGAAAATCGGGATTGTCGGAAAAGGTTCCCGCCAACCACGCGCTTCCCTTCTGAACGTACTCATAGAAAGAGCCTTGCGCCGACCCATGTATTCCCAGTCTGTTTTTGCGTATCGGAACACCCAGATACAATGCTCCCTGGAGGGCATTGATATCGAATTCGAACGCGGGCCCATCAGTGGAAACGCGTGTTCGGGCATCGATCACCGAGGACTGTGCATTGTAAAGGTGAGCCGGGTAACCCGCACGGTAGAAGACGATGTCTTCGAGGGTCTGCTGGTTGAATGTAGATCGCACCGATCCGAAATGGTAGGGCTGCAGAAGTGAGATCCCGTCAAGTACCACCCGTGACTCCATCGGATCTCCGCCACGTACAATTGGACGAGCCGAAAAATCACTCACCGACGCGACACTCGGTAATGAATGAAGTACGCGAACCGGATCCCCGTGAGTTGCCGCTGTTCTCTGCAGCTCTTTGCGCGAGATCCTTTCCCGCGCGATTTCGGCAGTTTGATGCACCGGTTCAGATTCAGCCCGTACCGTTATTTCTCGCCGTGTAATATCCTTGTCCGGAGGTGCCGTTGGTATCACGATGAATGGTCGACGGTTTTCGGGAACAAGTACAATTTCACTCACGACCTCCTGATACCCCGGTATGCTAAGTCTGAAAAGGTGACGACCGCCGACCGGGGTGGTTACTCTGAAGCTCCCCTCATCTACGTTACCCAACGTCTGGCCGTCGAAAGTAAGCAATGTACTATCGTTTTCGATAGCCAAATCAAACCGGGAGTCAATGATGGTTCCGCTTATAACCCAGGGCAGAGCAGTGAAGGTGTCCACACGTACGGTTTCGTGCATCGACCCGGTTTCACTCGTCTCATCCGCCGAATCCAACCCGCAGGTTACGAAATAATACGGATTGGAATCATTTACGGGCACAACCATACGAAATTCCTCGTAAGCACGGGATTCTACCGAAAGCATAAGAACTGATGCTCTACCAAGCTCAAAGGTGAACATTCCCTGGGAATCGGGAATGGCGAAGTTCCCGTTCACCTTGACCACGACGGAATCGTCGAAAGGATACTCTCCGGTCGCATTGTCTACGACCAACCCCTCAATCCGCAACCGAGGTTCGAGAACGGGGGTATCGACGGCATCCGGAGGTGTATCTCGAAATGAAGCGGTATCACCCTCTCCGGCAATTATCTCGAAAAAGCCGTCGTCGGCCGCGATTCCCGGTCGGCCGGCAAAAAGAAACAGACAGACAAGAATTCTCAATGACCGTTTCATATCAAAAACCGTCAGTCCAGGATAGTCCCAGTTGAATGGTGAATCCGTATTTCCGGTCAATTGAATCATACGGGGTTATGAAGGTGATCTCGGGAATGAACAGGTCGGGGAAAACCGGTACCTCGGGCATTCTCAGGGAAATGCCGGTCGTGATACGCGCCAACAGCTTTCTTTCGTGGGTGTTAAAGTAGTCATCGTCGAAACTAACGTATTCCACCGAGGTCGGGGTTATCTGACCACGGATCCCGACGTATGGTACTACGTCTCTGAACTCGAATCCCGCGTGATACCCCAAAAACCATCCATTGTCAACCCACGCCCCGATAATCCATCCGGTCTCAATGTTGTGCTGCAGGATGCTTCGGTTCAACTCAAGATCCGGAAGGCCAAACCGGGCTGAAAGCTCGATGATCGGCACCCCTTCCATTGAAAGAGACTCTTCCTTGCGAGCGGCTTCCTCGAGATGAAATCCGACTTCAACTCCGTTTCCGAAAGGAACTCGACAGGTAAGCCCGAGTCGGGTGTCCACGGAGAACGCAAACCAGTTGATCGAAACGGTATCTTTGATGTAAGTATGGTGATAGTATCCAGATTCCTCGCTGTACACGTATTCCTCCTCCCGTTCCACCCGGGAGGTGCTTTTCCACCCAAAACCCGTGGTTGTGCTTCGTTCGCCGGGATTGAGTAGTTTTCCGTGATTAAACGACTGGCTGGTGAATCGACAGCCGACGATCGAAAGACAAAGCAGCGGGAGAAGAAATAGAACACCGGAAATACGAACGATGTCCCGGCCAACACGGGGCCGAGGACACGGAGTTGGGGCGGCTGCTGTCTGTGGTACGCGATGCAATTGGACCCTTTCCCGATGCCGAGGGACTGCGTATATACGAATTCAGGTGATGCAAAAGATAACCTGTGCCCCGTGTATTTGCAAGCCGGTTCGTGCATTTTTGACACTTCGTATGACGAATCGATTCGTTTCCGACCCTGTGCAGCACGGTTCAGGATTCTCCGGCCCACAGCCCACCAATGGTCCTCATGTGAAACGCACTATTCATTCTTCATTTTTTCGGCTCTGCAAGCCGGTGGCTTTCACGGAATCCCGGCCTGACCATATCCTATTTTTGAATTATGAACCATTCACGATTCGATGAAATCATTGATAGACGAGGTACGGCAAGCTTTAAGTGGGAAAAATACCGCAACCGTGACATTTTACCAATGTGGGTCGCGGATATGGATTTTCGTTCCCCCGACTGTGTTGTAGAGGCCCTTCGTGCACGTGTTGACCACGGAGTTTTCGGTTACTCAATCGAAGCCCCGGGAGCGTCCACCGCCGTAATGGAATGGTTGGAGCGTCGATTCGGCATGCAGATTGACAAAGAGTGGATCGTATGGTTACCCGGGCTTGTTGTTGGATTGAACGTGGTCTGTCGTGCTTTCGGCACCCAGGGGTCGAGGGTTCTTACACAGACTCCTGTTTACCCGCCCTTTCTCTCGGCTCCTCACCTCCGCGGCCGAACTCTCAGGACAGTACCCATGATAAAAAATGTAGCGGGCAATTGGGAAATGGATCGCGATAGATTTGTGACCGAACTCGCGAAGCGCCCTTCAATTTTCCTTCTCTGCAGTCCGCATAATCCCTGCGGTCGCCTTTTCACCCGGAAGGAACTCGAAGAGATCGCCGCTCTATGCGCGAAGTACGATGTTCCGGTGTGTTCCGATGAAATCCATGCCGACCTGATTCTCGATGTCGACAGAAAACACATACCGTTTGCATCGCTCTCCAGCGAAACCGCGGATCGTTCGGTCATGTTATGCTCCGCCGGCAAGACGTTCAACATACCAGGCATCAATTGCGCTTACGCAATTATTCCCAACAGCGAATTCCGTAAAGCGTTTTCCAGGGCGATGGAAGGTATTGTACCGCATGTAAATTCACTCGGGTATTATGGCACGCGAGCCGCATACAATGAGGGTGAGGACTGGCTCGAGGAGCTATTGGCGTATCTGCGAGGAAACCGGGACCTGGTGGAAAAGACAGTCGGTGAGATTCCGGGACTGCAAATGTCTCATGTTGAGGCAACCTATCTTGCCTGGATCGATACAAGAGGTATTGGAGTTGAGGATCCGTATCGCTTTTTTCTGAAAGCGGGAGTCGGACTGTCGAACGGAGAGGAATTCGGGGCGCCGGGTTTTGTCCGACTCAATTTCGGCTGCCCTGGACAAACTCTGCACGATGCACTTGGGCGTATCCGTAAAGCTGTGTCCGGGATTTCCTGAGCGTATTTGATTGGGATTGGTTAGCCCGACTTCGACAGTCGAGAGTGAGCTTACGCATAATGCCGTGAGCCGATTGTCGAAGTCGGATCAGGTTTGGGGTTTGACTTTCTCACAGTTGGCACAGTCGGCATAACACCGTACTTTCCCGGCGGTCGGCTCCTCATTCGTCTTTTTCCGGAGAAGGGATGACGACCTCAGTTTCCTTCTCACCCTCGGAGAAAATGCCCTTGATCCCATCTTCCGGGGAAAAGGTACCGACAAAAAGCGCGTTCAGCCCGGAGAAATAGTGGATCACGACGGAGAGTTCCGCCTTAGTGATGCCTTCCACGGCATTCAGAGGGTTTATCGGCGTCAGGCGAGCATCGATCTTTTTAACCGCCCGCTCGGAATGCCGAGAGAATCGGAATTTGACCGTTTGAGTGATCGCGGCGAGCCGATCATCATGACTGAGACGTCGAGCAATGCCGGGTAACACGGCAAACCGTGTGTGACTGTCGAAAACAGTGTCCGACGGTTCGAATTCCCGCACGGTCAGGTACAGGGTATCCGTTTCCACCTCTGGGTTATACTCAACCACTTCTACCGTATCGCCGTTGGTTACACGAACACGGTTCATATAATCGAGCCTGTTATCTTGATATGTAGCCGGACGTCCGTCTTCGCCCTGGTCGAAGGTTCCACGCAGAACCTGTCGGAAAACACCGCGGCTTCGGTGCTCGGTCAATCCAATGACCGCATTCTCGCCTTCCTGCCCGGGATACAGAAGCCCGTCGCCATCTTTGTCATAATAGTGAAGGCTTACCGCAAGATCGCCGCTTTTATACGTTTTTCTCAGTGCGTTCATTCCCTTGGAACTCTTGCGCACGACTTCGTCGGCAGGTGAAGCAAAGTAATTTCCGTGTGGATACTCCGGGAAGTAGTATCTGAAAGTGGTATCGCCTCCTTCGAAATCCGTCGAGTCATACCGAGGTTCATTGCCGTATGTCAATTCTCCATCCGATCTTATCAAAGAGGGACTTCTCTCCGGCGCATACGGTGCGGACATGCGATCATCCAAAACAAGCGTATCCGTCACGAACAGAGTATCTACACGAAAGATTGTATCAGTCAGAACGACGGTGTCGACTGCCAGGACCGTTTCGTGGGCGAGCGAATCTGAAATATAGGTAACCGAATCGGAATCAATGAGAGTATCGAGCGTATCTGAAACGATATACGACGTGTCCAGAATGGTGTCAATCGCCAGAAGAGTATCGTACTGATAAATTGTGTCCACGAGCACTATCGTATCGATCCAGACGTAGATTCTCCCTGAATCGGCAGTCTTCTTCGCGAGTCCGCCGACTGTATTTGAGACCAACCCTGGAGTACCCGGCACGGCATTGCCGGGATTCAGGTACTCGGCAGGAAGATATGCATCGATATGCCATGCGGTGTCGAGCGACGCCAACTGAAAGACGATGGACGCAGCAGCCGTGATATCCGGATTCCCGGTATGCGTGCCACCGTCCACGACAGGCTCCGAAGGAGAGGAACATCGCATCAGGTGAGCAACGAGAACCATGAACAACAAGGTAACGTGTCGAAATCCTGAACTCATTCCCGATCTCCCCCGTTCTTGCATTTCAACAGTTTGGAAAGTGGGAAGACCTGCACGTTCATCTGCACGATACGTTCGTTCTTTGCGTCGTCGCCGGCCAATTTCATCATTTCCATGAGAAATTCATGCGCCCGGTCAATCATGCACCGATACGTTTGTTCGCTCACCCCTACCGTCAGACACTCGATATCGCGGTCGGAAACACCGAACCGCTCGATAGCCTGTTCCCCCAGTGTCATCATCAAACGATGAAAATTGGCCACCCCCACCGATTTGACCACGGATCCGGTTGTCAAGAACGCGCTCGTTTTACGATATCCCCCGTTTTTATTATCGGATTCGATAAAACCCAGATCCGAAAGAAGTTTCACGGACCGCTCCGCCTCCTGCGCCGTGATACTGGGAATCAGTGCACGAGCAAGTTTCCCAAAATCTCCACCGAAATCAACCGCGGCAACGAGTTCGCGAACAACCGGATGATACCACTCGGAATAGTATGCCAGTTCCGACTGCTCGATGCGACGGGGGTCTTTTCGGTTTCGGTGTTTCATTATGTTCGACAGATATGCATTTTTCTCATCCAGTGTCTTACTCTGACCAAAAAAGACAAGGTTTTCGAAATAGTCGCATTCTTTCTTGTTCAACCGCATTGCTTTGCAGAACTTGAATACACTGTCTTTGGTGAGATTCCGTTTCCCGTCGATGACAAGTTTGAGGAAATTCGGTGATTTGAATCCCGCCTTCTCCGAAAACAATCGATACGAGAAATACGGCTGTCCTGCCTTTTTCTCTTTGTAATAGTCGCGAAGGAAATCGCGAAAGTTCATGTATTCAAATACTGATTTCATTGCATATCCACGGAAATGATGAGCCGCACCTGTATGGCACGGCTCATCTCAGGGAATCCGACCGGGTTCTTCTCGACGGTTCTTCTGATTTACTGTAATAGCAGGATTTCGAAATTCTTTCGGCGACCACCGATCTCCACATTGAGTATCAGCTTTGCACCTGCTGAAATCCTTGCCTGGTCAAGATTCCACTGAATCATGCCATTGTGCAGGTCGACTTTTCGTGACAATACTTCCCTTCCCCTGAGATCGAACAAACGGACCACCGCGGTTTCGTTTGCGCCGGTAATGGGCGTGGTGATTAGTATGCGCCCTTGGGCCACACGAACAGCCCAGGCGGCCCGAGCCGGCCGGGCGTCATTGTGGTTTACCGGAGTTATGCCGGCAATCAACTCTTCCAGAGTAACACTGTCGATGCTGGTTCCTCCTCCGGCGGCTTCTGCTCCGAAGCCGTTTCGATCCGCGACAACCAACGAGGGCGATGCGTTTTCCGCTCCGTCTTCACTCTGTCCCGTCGTATCTTCCCAAAGCTCCATCCCCGGCTCAAGGGCAAGCAGACTGGTCTGGCGAGTCACCACATGATACTCTCGACCGAGGTGCTTTATGGAATCCCGGTTTTCATACCAGTTATCCGACGCCAGTTGTTCGGATTTACGGAACGCCCATTGCACATCGGAGGCTCCATTGTCGTGTGTCGGAAGCACCTGAGCGATCTGTCCGGTGAGCGTTTTGGAAAATCCGAGGCCGTTGAGCTTCCCGGAAAGGTGTAATGTCACCATCGATTGTGCCGGGTTTCGAAGCTTTCCGGCAAAGTGAACCGTATTTATGGGATCGTATGGCATGCCAACTCGCGAACTCTTTCGCAGACCATTAGTTTCAGCCCGGGCTAAACCTATACCATCTTCAAAGCCCCACCATCCCCAATACCGCCGTGAATTGTCGAAGGTATACGTCGGGTCGATAAAACCGTCTGAGCTTATCGTAAGCCCACGAAGTCCTCGATTCATCCAGTTGTCTCCATAGAGATCCGGTAGATTTGCCCGGAATTTGCGTTCACCGGCCTCATAGTATGATTCAAAGGCCCAATAGTACGTGTTGTGCAACGATGCGAGTCGGAACCCACCCGTATTTCGGCATGCGCGTACCAGCCCGTAATCGTCCTCGATACCGAACATCGATGTGTTCCCCGACCTGGCCGTGGCTTCAATCGAATCAATGAGTGCATCGAATCGTTGTCCTTCTTCGGTAACTATCCACTCTACATAATTGCCGTCGGTGTCGTAATCATTGTATCCATAGTTATATGGACGCATCAAATCACTTATGAGGATTACAATATTGTCCTCGGACTGTTTCACCGCCTCCCGTACCATTTCAAGAGACCGCGTACCCGAATCGGGTTCGGCCGTTGCAATGGCGACATAGGCATTGACAACGTTTTCGGGAGTAGGTTTTACGGGCTGAGCGAACACCGGCTTCGAGGGATTCCCGGGAAGAAGTACATTGAACATCTCGCCCTCAGTCGCATATTTTGCCACTGCCATAACCGCATATTTCTGAGCACGTTTCCAAATATCAACGTTCTCATATCCTGGGTAATCATGGTGACGCGAATTGGGATCCTCCCGGTCGCGGAACGATCTCTCTTTTTCGTAGTAGGAGCCCCAGTTCCACATCCTTGTTCTCATATCGAGTGCGATAATCCGCGTAGGGGGTTCGGATTCCATAACGACGGTGGATTCCGCTATGCCGAATGAAAAACCGGCCACTCGATCACCATCTTTCGTCACATCAGTCCATAGATATTCACCTCCGGCGGACGGGTCGACAGTAGTCACAACTGCGGCGCCAAGTGAATCGACATCCTCTTTTTCAAGAATCAGCGGCTGAAGACCAAAGGCACCCGTCCCGAGTCCCGGAATAGAGACATCGTACGGACTTGCGTCCGAAACAGTCCTGCGAAATGAGGCTCGGACAAAGCCAATCGGTCCGTTTTGTTCCGGTGAAGCATAATAGACCGCCTCATTTCGGTTGAATGATATTGGGATACCGGCAGAGATCAGGTTCAGGTCGCCGTCGTCGAACGTATGGTTGAAAGTGATCGAGATCTTTCGTGCCTTGTGCGATTCCGCTGGAAAAATCCGAAGACTGTAGTTTCCATAACCGTTGTATTCAAGCAATGCCGGATCCAGACGAACACCGACGATTTCAGTATATTGTTCCCGCGCAAGCCATTTGTCTTGAATCAAGCCCCGCACCGGCTCCCCATTAACCCAGAGATGCATGTCCGAAACCGCGAAGTCGGTTGGCAAAGAGAACCAGACGCTCAGCTCAACACTGTCCAGAGCATCTTCGGTATCCGACCAAACCCGTTCATTCACCTGACGACAATTCTGTTTGCTCTCTCCGTCTACAGTAGTATCACCCTCAACCGTGTAGCAGACGGTTGAATCCCCTTTGATCCATTTGTAATCTCGATGTCCCAGTGGAACGAGTGACATGGTAACCTTGGTTCGCGCCGTCCCGCCGCCCACCACTGTCTCGGTGAGCAGTGTGTCGATAACTACCGGTGCATTCTTCCCGTCTCGTACCGATCGGGCCCGAATCTGATCGAGCCGCAATTCACCGAACGAAAATACAAACAATCCGGCCGACAAAGCGCACAAAAGTACTTTGTGAATGCTCCCCCCCATAATGTCCTCCAAACGCCAATGTGGTTTAGCGAAGACCTTCAAATGCTCGACGATCTCCCGATTCATCTCTGAATTGTAATATAGCCTCGCAGGCGATAGAAGTCAATCTTCGGCTCATTAAACTGTATTCTCAAGAATACGTGGACATTTTTTCATATGCAGTAAGTTGTTGATTTATAGACCACATAACTTCGCAAGCTCACTCCGGTGGGCACCAATTCTCTTACCTTAGAGACATGGTCTTTTCGTTGGTTAATGCGTTGACCCAAGTTTCGCAATCAACTCACGGCATTCGGCCTTCTCATAAAGCTGTGGAGTCGAGAAGTGCGGACACATCCTGATTAGTGTCTGTCCGAAAACCCCCGTTCATCGAGTCCCG
>CAYFVL010000155.1:0-14231 GCA_964346405.1 uncultured Fibrobacterota bacterium | reverse complement strand
AGATCGTGCAACAGCTTACGCAGAATGCCGTGAGTTGATTGCGAAACTTGGGCTAAGAGAAAAGGCCACTCTTGTACGGCTGACACCGGCAAAACTGGTAAGAGAGATTCGCGGTAAGAATTCGAATTTCAAGTACGCGTTTGTAGCACGGAAGTATAATGTGCTGGTTCACGAGTTTCAGAAAGATGAAGGTCATGTCACAAACCTGATGAGGAATGCCGGCAATTGGGTATCGAAAGAACTGTTGGTTACCCATGCAGACTATGTACTGCTCGATCTTGAACGGAAAGAAACGGTGTTTCATCCGAAAGCCGTCAAAGAGCGAGCGGTTGGGGGACAGAGCGAATACTCTTTTACCGGTATTTTAACACCGGATAAGTGGGAAGAAGAATGGATTGCGCAACGGAGTGAGCAGGCAATGGATCGAAATGCCCGTACTGTCAAGAAAGAACTGATCCGGGAGCTGGAAGAGTATCTGGGAGAATGACACGCAGTGACGGGGATGTCCAACTGTCCATCGCCGTTGTGTTAACCGGATGGCTCGCATGGAAAAAGAGCTGCCTTCGATGTTCATCTATTCAACCAGTTCTCCTTCTTCGATCTCTATATTTTTAGATCTCCTCGATCAAACAACCGCATCAACGCCTGCGTGCCCTCGTCGGCTCCGCCCTCTGCCGCCAGCTTTTCATACAAACGTAGCGCCAGATTCAATCCGGGAGTCTCCAATTCGAGCACACCGGCCGATTCGGCGGCGAGCCGCATATCCTTGATAAAATGCTTTACGTAGAACCCGGGGGTATAATCGCTCTCTATCATTTTGGGACCCAGATTGGAGAGTGACCAGCTTCCTGCGGCGCCGGACTCGATGCTTTTCAGCACCGTTTGAGGATCGAGCCCGCTCTTCCAGGCATAGGCTATCGCTTCGCATACACCTGTCATATTCGATGCGATCGCAATCTGATTGCACATCTTCGTATGCTGTCCGCTTCCGGCGGGACCCTGATATACTATGTTCTTACCCATGATTTCAAACAGGGAATGCACACGATCGTAAATTTCCTTGTCACCCCCAACCATGATTGACAATGTGCCCGCACGAGCACCGCGGTCCCCGCCCGATACGGGCGCATCGAGCGTCCGAATGCCTCTTTTGATTCCTTCAGAATAAATCCGCTTCGCCAACTTCGGGGCCGAGGTAGTCATGTCGATTGCGACTGTGCCTGGAGGAGCATTCTCCAGAATGCCGTCGGGACCGAAATAGATCTCCTCGACATCGGAGGGGAAACCGACGATCGTAATCACTACTTCCGACCGGCGGGCCACATCGGCTACCGAATCACACCAGTTGGCCCCTTCCTTCAGAAGCTCCTCGGATTTCTCTTTTGTACGGTTATGCACGAGAACCAAATATCCCGCGGAAATGAGATGCTTTGCCATCGAGCCTCCCATCACCCCAGTGCCAATAAACCCGATCTTTTTTTGGGGGGCCATTGATTATCTCCTTTCGCCGGGTCATTTACGCGGTACTCGTGTTCACACCGCCCCGGGTCGGGTGGGCAGGCGGATGGAATCAAAAATGTGATTCGCCGGACAGATGTGTCAACCATGACAATTCATGCCGTGGTCCTTTCCGAAGAATACCGTCGGATATAATCGGCCAGTTCGTTCGGGTCGGTAATTGGGGGTCGACAGGCATAATCTACACACACATATGCGGTGGGAGACGAATCTTTCATTTGTTTTCCATCCAGGAAGCGCATACGATCACGGACGACGGCAGCATTATCGGCAAGCGGATCCACGTACACGACCGATCCGTTGGCCAGATACGTCTCCTGGACCGTTTGAATCAATTTCTGTGTTCGTGGATCGTTCTCTGGACCGATCAAGGCGATTTCGAAACCGGCGAAAACGAGCCGACTGAGTCCCTGGAGCATTGACACAAATGCCGTCGGGGCTCGTCCGAATTCTCCTCTGGAGAGCAGGACGGTGCGTTCGGCGATGTGACGGTACTCGTCACTATCAAGCATTACCGCAAGCCGAAGAAGCGCTTGTACGGCGAGTGCATTGCCCGAGGGAAGTGCCGCATCGTACAGTGGCTTGGTTCTGGCCAAATGGAACGGATGCCGGTCGGAAGTGTAAAAGAATCCGCCCTTTTTCTCGTCCTGAAACAGCTCGATCATTTTCCGGGCCAGTTCGTCGGCTGTCTCGAACCAATGAAGTTCGAATGTCGTTTCGTACAAGTCAATGCATGCCTGGATCATTGACGCGTAGTCGTCCAGGTAAGCGGGTTCTCCCGCCGTTCCTTTACGGAATGTCCGATGAAGGGTCCTGGAACTCCGCATTTCATCAAGAATATAGTCTGCCGCCGTGCGCGCCGATTGAAGGTATGCATCATTGCGTAAGACACGATATCCCCGAACAAGAGCGGAAATCATCAGACAATTCCAGGTGGTGATCACTTTGTCGTCGGTTCCCGGCCGGATACGCTTCTTTCTCGATTCATTCAGACGAATTCGCGCATCCGTAAGACGTTTCCTTTCGTCGTCGGTTGTCTCCGACGTCGGATCCGTTGTGTTCGATTTTCGATGGGGAATATTGAGGGTGCGGTGGTAGTCCTCCGGCGAGTCGAAGTTTCCATTTTCCCCAATGGAGTAAGCTTCCATAAATAAAGCCGCATCCTCGCCCAGGATTTGCCTGATCTGATCCGCACTCCACAGGTAGTAGACTCCTTCCTTACCTTCACTGTCCGCGTCGAGAGCCGAATGGAATCCTCCTTGCGCGTCACGCATTTCGCTCAGCACAAAATCGAGCGTCTCCCGTGCGACGTCTGAAAAGAACGGGGTTCCGGTAAGCTGATAGGCTATCAGATAAACGTTTGCCAGTGAGGCATTATCATACAGCATCTTCTCGAAATGCGGCACAAGCCACTGCTGATCGGTGGAGTATCGATGGAAACCGCCGCCGATATGATCGTACATGCCACCGTTTGCCATGGCATAGAGCGTCCGACGCGCAGCCTCGAGAGCCTGACGACGCCCGTTGAGTACATGCTGACTGAGCAGGAATTCAAGGACCGCCGGTTGGGGGAACTTCGGGGCTTCACCAAATCCACCGTATTGGTCGTCGTGACCGGCAACCAGACGCATCACCGCGGCATTTACCCATCCGGGATCCGGAGGTTCCTCACCTTTTCCCGCAGGTTCGTACGATTGTATCGCCTGCATAATCCGTTCGCTGCTTTTGAGAAGTTCGTCACGATCCTCATGCCACGCGGTCGTTATCCTGTCGAGCAGCTCCGGAAATCCAATCCTTCCATTACGGTTCTCCGGGGGGAAATAGGTTCCGCCAAAAAACGGCTTTAAGTCTGGTGAAAGAAAAACACTCAACGGCCACCCACCCGATCCGGTCATGAGTTGGACCGCGGTCATGTAGATTTCATCTATGCCGGGATGCTCTTCACGATCTACCTTGATACATACGTACGAAGAATTGAGTTTCTCCGCGGTCCTGGTGTTCTCAAACGACTCATGCGCCATGACATGGCACCAATGGCAGGCCGAATATCCGATAGAAAGGAATATCGGTTTGTCTTCGCTCCCGGCCCTGAAGATGGCCTCTTCACCCCACGGATACCAATCAACGGGATTGTCTGCATGTTGCAATAAATAGGGGCTCACCGCGTCCGACAAGTGATTTCGATAGGAAGATTTTGAGTCCATTATATAAATACCTTTCATATCCAGAGTAAAAGCAGTCCAAATCGGAATCGATGGGGGGCATGTCAGGCTGCCTTTCTCCGCTCCGCGGTAATTGCCGTGTCGCGGGAAATGTCGTCCAAAGCCTCCGTTTGAGGGCCGCGGCGAAGAATCTGAAATTCAAAGGAGATTACACGTATATCGTCTATCGAATATCATGCCGGCATTTGCAGTTGCCGTGGGTGCGCAATATGGCTCTTTTGATGCGGGAAGTGAGAAGTCTTACACTGTTCTATATTGAACGGCGAAAAAGTTATTTTTCATAACCTGGATCGCTCAGTTCAGGGTGTGGTATTCAGAAAAAAGGCTGGGCAGTAAATGGCATTTGATGTTTATGTGGCGGGGACGGGAACCTATCTTCCGGGACCTCCGATACCGTTCGATAAAATTGATACTTGTTTGGGAGAGCTTACCGATGCTTCGAAAAAGATTCGTCGATGGCTTGAGAACACAAGGTCTGTCATGAAAGAGCTGCTTGCCGTCGAATACGTGCATTATGCGTTCGATCCCAAGACGCGGGAGTTTTTCGACGACAACATCACCATGAGTACAAAAGCCTCGCTTCGAGCGCTGGATCATGCGGGAATTGCCCCTGGTGATATCGATCTGATCTGCTACGGCTCGGCCCATCAGGACCAGATGCCGACCGCGTCGGTGCAAATACAGGAAGCGCTGGGTATCGAGACGTGCGATGAGTTTTCCGTTCATGCCAATTGTACTTCCGCTTACAAGGCTCTGTACCTTGCTCATGAATTATTGCGTAACGGCAAAAACAAGACAGCCCTGGTAATATCTTCCAATGTCTCCTCTTCCGAACTTCGGGCCGAGTACTATAACCAGGCGTTGGTCGATAAAGAGTCCCTTTTTCTGCGCTGGTTTCTATGTGATGGGGCCGGTGCAGTGGTTCTTACCCGTGATGAAACAGTTGTCCGAAGACTTCGGGTAGAAACTACCTATGTCGAGTCAATTGGCGGGAAGCGGCCGTCGTTGATGTACAATTATCGTCCCGCCTTCTGGATGAATCCCCGGGAGGAGTTCGATAAAGGCTTCCACCACTTGCGACAGAATTTCAGAAATGAATTATCCACGGGCCTTTTTTTCGAGAACGGAAATTCGGTGTTCGTTGCGGGCTTCCTCCGCATGCTCAAAGAGGTGGGGATCGCTCCGGCCTCTGTCGATCTGTTCCAGGTGAATCTACCATCCAGACATATTGCCGAGTCGGTAATGGATGAGTGTGCAGGGCTCGGAATGGGAATGGAAAATTTCTACACGAAAATGGATACCCTTGGCTATTGTGGTCCGCCGATGGTATTTATCTGTCTCGATGCGATGGTGCGTGAAGGTGCGATCGGGCGGGGAGCACGCGCGGCGAGTTTTGTCACGGAAGTCAGCAAGTTCATGCAGGCGGGATACGTCATGATTCACGAGGACGCATGAGCAAAATCGCATTGGCATTTCCCGGTATCGGAGTAGAATTGAGTGGCCGTGAACGCGTGTTCTTCGACGAGCACAGAAGTAAAGTCGAACCGTTCTTCTCGGAAGCTTCCGAAATCGCGGGTGTAAATCTTACAAACTATCTTGTCGAGCAAAAGTCGGAACCGGCGGATTCGGACTGTCTGCCCCGGCATCTTTTTGCACTGGCGTTTGGCGCCGGGTTCGCGAAGGTACTCGAAGAGGCCAATGTCCGTGGCGATTATGCCGCGGGATTCAGTTTCGGGATTTACGCAGTTCTCTTTGCCTCGAAAGCGGTATGCTTTAGCGACTGCGCACGAATCGTGGTAAGGGCTCATGAGCTGTCGTCGGAAGCCTGCCGTGAAAAGAACGTTGCGATGGCTGCGGTAGTCGGACTAACCATACCGGAGGTTCAGGAGATACTCGCGAGTGTCGGAGGAGATGTGCAAATTGTCAATGTTATAACCGAAACGTGTGCAATCATCGCCGGCAATTCCGAAGCGGTAGACGCCTGCATACGCGACGCCGAGGATCGAGATTCTCTGCGGGCGGGGCGGCTGTCGGTTCGCGCCGCGTACCATCATCCCGCCTATCTTGGAGACGCATCACGAGAGTTTGCCGAGTTTCTCAAAAGCGTCCCTTTCTCTTCGCCGGTTTTCCCGGTGGTGTCTTCAGTCGATTTCAGTCTCATAACCACCGGAACCAGATTACGGAATTTTACCGCCGAGAACCTGGGCTTGCCCATTCATTGGCTGAACGTGGTCAGGACCTTGTCGGCGCGGGGCGTCACCGGAATCATCGAAGCTGGAGCCGGGATATCGCTCACCCGAAACGGAAGTTTTATGCCGTTTGACATATTTTATGCAAACGTAAAGAATTATCGAAGAAAGCTGGGACTTTGATTCGGAATGTTCTCATTCTCGGTAGCGGAAAAATGGCTTTGAATATCGGCATTCGGCTACTTCGTGCCGGTATGAATGTCACCTGGTGGTCCTCTTCCACCGAGCGCCTTGCCGAACTCGAGAAACGGGTTTCCCGAACAATTCGGCGGTTGAGCCGTATCGACGAAGCCGTCGGTCTTGGACAATCGCTATGTCTCGGGCGCGAAGATCCTGTTGTCGGTTCGGTAGATGTAATGCTGGAATCTACATCCGAAGACCTCGAACGCAAACAAACCGTTGTCAAGACTGCAAACCGTTTCCGTCGGGAACACACAATACTCCTTAGCAATTCGTCCTCGATATTGCCGTGGAACATTGATCCTTCATGCATTGGGATGCATTTCTTCTATCCGGTGGAGCTGCATCCCACGGCTGAAATCATTTTATCCGAGACTATATCGAAAGAAACAAAACATCGAGTATTGGGTTTCGCGTCACGAGCCGGAATAGAACCGCTGGTAGAAAACGAACAAAGCGCCTTTGCCGTCAACAGACTTCTTCTGCCTCTGCAGAATGAGGCTTTCAGGGCCTTACGAAGCGGCTTTCCCGCGGAATGTGTAGATGAGTGTTCGATATCGGAATTATTCCCGAACCCGATTCTCACCTACATGGATCATGTAGGTATCGACGTCGTTATGAAAGCTGTTGAGGGTTATCTTGGTCGTATGGCGAGCACGGAACAACAGTCGTTTGCGCCGTTGCGTGATGGGCTGCGTGAAGCTGTTGCGGTCGGCGTGTTGGGGAATAAAGTCAAGACGAGCATCCGCCAACTGTATCGGGACGGCCGAATAAACTGTACTACGGAGGAACGTCTCGGGCTTTCCGAAAAGATGACAGCGGTTTTGCTCAATTCCGTTCTGCGGTTCAAAGAGAATGGACTGCTTGAATATGGTAGTCTTGACACAATCATAGAAGCGGTTTGGGGTGGGAAAGGGTCAATAGATACCTTTGTGCAAAGAGACGGCATTCGCATTATCGAGCGATTGCAGGATGGTTACCACCGCACGGGGTTTTCCTATTTCGAACCCGCGCATGTCCTGAAGTCTGTGTCGTGAAGTAGAAACGGCCATGGCTGTGGTTGGCCACAGCTACAAGAATTCCGTGAGTTGGTTGCGAAACTTGGGCTAAGTCGGTCGGAGAACGCAATGAAAGTATCGTACCATGTAGAAGGCTCTATCGGTTTCATAACGCTGACGGCGCCACCGTATAACGTTTTGCACGACCCCGAGTTTGAAAACGCCGATCGATTCAGCGCGTTCTTTGAGCGCGAGGAAATCAAGGCGGTAATCGTTCAGGGGGCGGGGCGGCATTTCTGTGCCGGTGCCGATCTGAGCGGTTTGCGAGAACAATCGCAATCCGGTGAGTTCGAAAAGCGAATGAATCGCGGCAAACATCTTTGTCGCATAATCACCGAGGCGCCGGTGCCTACCGCGGCGGTTATTCGTGGATGTTGCCTCGGGGCGGGTCTCGAGATCGCGCTTTCCTGTTGTTTTCGTTTCGCTTCGGCCAATGCGATGCTTGGCTTTCCCGAAACCGAACAAGGGGTAATGCCGGGGTTCGGGGGTACGCTCATATCCGGTTCCATTGTCGTCCGGTCGACATTGGTTGAGTTGGTGCTTTCCGGCAGGATGATCCGAGGGGAAGAAGCCAAAGTTCTTGGAATAGTGCACGAATGCGGCCCAACTGGACGTATCAGAAAGCAGGCGCAGGATTTTCTTACAATGTTGGTTGAAAACCGGGACCCGAAAGTGATTCGAAGCGTTATGGAATCTATCAACAATGGCGAGCGACTGGAAAAACAGGCGGCTCTTCGCAGGGAAACCGAGCTTTTCGTTACACTGGCAAGACAAAAAATAACGTGAGGCGCATGGAACCACAAGATTACGAAGCCTGTACGGAAACGGTGCTGATCAGGGATGTGTCACAATCGAGACAACTCCTGTTGGAAGAGTATTTCAGTGCGGAAGAACGGGATGCCATGACCGACGTTTCGGACCGGACTATTGCCGGTTTGATCGCGGCAAAGCGGGCCGTGAGTCGTTCTCTTGATGGAAAGAATAAACCGTGGCACGACATTTTGCTGTCCCACGACGAAAGAGGAAAGCCGTTCGTTCGACATGCTCCCTCAGTCAATGATATTTGCGGGCATCTGTTATCCATCACTCACACCCGTTGGGCGGCGCGCGCGTTTGTCATCCCCCTTCGAGAGGACCATCGGTAGAAATGGAATTTCCGGCGTATCGGATTCAGGGAGAAATAGCGTATCTTACGTTGAATTGTCCGCCCGCGAATGCAACGTCCCTTGCTTTTTTCTCCGGCCTGCGGGACCTCTTGCCTCGTCTGCGCAACGAAAAGAAAGCGCGGGGATTGATCGTCACTGGGCATGGACGTCATTTCAGTGCCGGCGCGGACATCGATGAGTTGCGCGTCGCGGTGGAGGGCGATGGGGCATATCCTGAATTTCCGCGCGGAAATGTCGAGATTTTAAATCGATTCGAAAATTTGCCTTACCCCACGGTTGCGGCTATCGGAGGATGTTGTCTGGGATCGGGACTTGAATTGGCGTTGGTCTGTACCTACCGTGTTGCCACCCCCCGAGCGGTACTTGGATTACCGGAAACCGGATTCGGTCTTATGCCCGGCTGCGGTGGAACCATTCGTCTCCCAAAATTGATCGGTAAAGCCGCGGCTATCCGAATGGTACTCGGCGGGCAAAGCGTTCTGGGCGAGGAAGCGCGAGAAATGGGACTGGTGGATGCGATTGTCGAGAAGGACACACTTCTTTCTCGATGCGAGCATTTTCTACAAACAACGAGGTATTGCGAATGAACATATTGCTGATCAATCCGCCACGTTCTCCACATAACCAGATTCTGGAGTACGCACCTGAAGATGCTCGGCCGATGATTCACAAGAAGCTTATCGGTCCCCCGCTGGGTCTTCTGACAATCGCGGGAGCGGTGCGTGATCATGGGGTACATGTTCTGGATCTTAAAGGAGAGTACGACCTCGATGAAGAGGCCGGGCCGGTTGACGGGCTCGTTCGGGATGCCGTTATGAGGCACAATCCCGATGTCGTCGGTGTCACATTTATCGCCTCGGAGTACCCGGTTGGCATGGAGATCCTGAGGGCGGTAAAAGCTCATGCCCCATATGTCGTTACCGTTGCCGGAGGGCTGCATGTTACATTATGCCTTGAAGACTTCAGAGATCCGGCAGTGGATGTCGCATGTGTCGGCCACGGCACCGAACAGTTCCGGGAACTGGTTGCGGCCCTGGAATGCGGGCGGGAGTTGGGGAGTGTCAAAGGTCTGTATGTTCGGCGCGAAGGTGAACTGGGGTGGACGGGAGACCGGATCTGTCCCGATCCGGCGAGAGAGGGATTTGTGTATCCCGATCGCTCTCTGGTGGAGCGGTGGCGATCGACCTATCGCGTAAAGAGTGCTCCCGGTCCAACGACTTATGTCTTTACCTCACTGGGGTGCCCACACCGATGCCGCTTTTGCTCCATTTGGCCCCAGATGGGAGGGGCGTTTTACCAACGAGAGGTGGAGAGTCTGATAAGGGAACTCCAACAGGTATCCGAGTACCCGGTTGTACGGTTTGCCGATGCGAATACGGTGGTAAACGTCGACTTCATATCTACTCTGTTCGATCGCATTGCGGAAGAGGGGATTGAAAAAGAGTTCGTTATGGACATCCGCCCCGATACCGCGGTCAAGCATCCGAAGCTTATCGAGAAAATGGCAAAGGGCGGTCTGAAGGTTGTCATTTCGGGGTTTGAGTCGTTTAGAAACGAAGAACTGGACGTCTACAGGAAGGGATCGGGTGCGCGAGAAATCACCGAATCGATACGGATCTTTCATGAAAACGGAATAATGGTGCGTGGCAATTACGTAATACCTCCGGATTACGATCGAGACGATTTCCGTGCCCTGGCGGAGTTTGCCGGATCTCAGAAAGTGGCGCTGGCGGGCTACACAATCCTCACCCCTATGCCCGGTACACAGTATCATCGGGACAATACAGACAATATCATTGACCACGATCCAGCCAAATACAATTTCTTTAACAGTGTCATGAGAACCACTTTGCCGTTGGAGGAGTACTGCGGAAATGTCGGGGCGCTTTGGTTGATCCGGAAAGGTCGGTTTGTGATTTAATTGGGAGTCGTCACGAAATAACCTCTTCATTCTAGCTGATTTCAGGTCGGCGTTCTTCGTTGCTTGTTTGGTCCTTGCTCACTGAGCCGCTTTCAATTAACGGAAGAAGAGTATCCTTTGCATTGCGGCATAAGATACTGTACGCGGGTCAAATCCACGAAAATACGTGGATTTGTCAGTTGCGGTATCTAATATGCCCCTGCACAAGCGCCCTGATATCTTCGCGATTTCTGGAGACTTTACTCTATGGCGACTCCCTGGGCCTGGACAACCGCTATCGGGGCAGTGAAAGCTTTTTGGTCCCTTCTCGAGTTCGTCCGTGGATGTATATCCCCGGAGCCGGTGGGTACGTCTGAGAGTGACTGGTCATATATCTTCCTCGCAGATCCATAAAGTACTGATGAACGGGCGCCCTGTTCAGCGGAATCATCCCTGGGGGCGTAAGGGACCTGTCGGCAGCACTCAATGATAAGTTGGAGAGGGTATCCAGATTTTTCCGTTCCTGGTCGAGCCAGGCCTGTAGTTTCGGCATGGTACTGAGGTACTTCTCGCGCGCTTTCTCGCCCAGTCCTTCCGTGTATGATCCCGCATATGGAACACCGAGATCTATCCAGCAGTAAATTGTCCTTCTTTCTTCCTCGGTTATTGTAATGTCGTTGTGTCCGGCTTCCAATGTATCCGACAAACGGCTTTTGTGAGACCCTGTTGAATAGGGTGCAATCATTGTCGGTGGCCCCATGGCGTCGACCCAGGTGGTTATGTCGTTTGACGTGAGTGCATAGTAGGATTTGTGCCAGGTTCTCTTCGCGTTTTCGTCGAAATAGGTTTCGGGACGAAGATCGAGTGAAGCATGAGTTTCATCATGGCATTTTGTGCAATGCTTATCAAGTATCGGTTGGATGTGTTTCGGGAAACTGAATCCCTGTATACTGTCCGACCAGGGGGTTAACGGGGTGATCCCCGCGGAAATCGCCTGGGTGTTTGAGCTGGGCGGTGGAGCTTCGTACTTGCTTTCATGGCATCCAAGGCAGGCAAAGCTTTCCCCGGGCTGAAGCGTTGACCAACTGCGCATTGTCTGAACCACGTGACCCTGGTGATCCACTACCTGAAAATAGACTGGTACCCGGGCCGGCAAGCTGAAATAGGCCGAGCCGTCTTCGTATACCCTCGCATCTCCCAATACTTTCTTTACATCCCAGGCGCCGTTTTGACGGGAAACCGGGGTAAAGACGTCGGCGTTTCCTCCGGAACCTTTCTGTTTAGGTTTCAGACGACCATCGGGGGGGCCGGTACGGTATTCCAGAGCTACGACTCTCAGGGATGCAACTGTGCCGGGTTCTATTCCCTCCAGGCCCGGTCCTCGGTAGACATTCTGCATTGAAAATGTACCCGTGGTGTCGGCGTAGTCGACAGTAGATGCCAACCGGGGAGGTGGGGTACGGGAAATCAGCGGAATGGCCTGGTTGCACGATTTCATCTCATCGGCAACGAGAAGCTCTCTTTCACCGTTGATGTTCAAACAGTAAATAGAAAAACGCTTTTCATCTTCATCTCTTCGTGAAATCAGAAAGAGAGAATCACTTAAAGGATATGGATACTGGTACAATACACCGTCCTGGCCATACTTGTCCCTTTTGATTGCGGGCGTCTCCCTGATGGGTGCCACAAGTGTCACTCCTTCGTTTTCCTGGTTCCCGGCCCGAGGGTCGATAATGGCCACTTTCCCTTGTTGCTTTGTATGATGTCCCGCCAGAATAGCCATAACCCGGCCGTTGTCGCCGAGAGGTCGTGCATGAAGAATACTGGTGGGGAACCAGCTATTGTTTCCGTAATACTCGGTCTGACGAGTTCCGTCGGGGTTTGTGGTAAACAATGGTTGTGGATATACCTGTCCTCGATCATTGTACTCCCATCTGGTGTATACCACCCGACCGTCTTCAAGAAGCTTGGGATAGTTGGTATGGACCTGATCATAGGAGATCCTTCGAATCAAGCCTCCGTCCCCGTTACAAAGAAAGAGATTACTGGTCGGTACTTTCCAACAGTCGACGAATTGAACGCAGCGAGTGGAGTTGAAGAGAATGTTGTCGTCGGGAAGGTAAATGCCTTCGTAATCGGCATGACCGAGGCCGGATGTCAATTGTCTGGTCGACCTGCTCTGAGCAATCATTTCGTACAGGTGGTAATCGTCGGTGCGATCCCCCTTTTTCCATGAAAACAGTATCCTGCTTCCGTCGAAAGAAATATCGGGATCTCTGATAACGCCTTCCTGGTCAGACAGCAGTGTATCGATATTTCCAATAAGAGAATCATTCAGGGAGAACAGGCAAAGTGCGCTTCCCGGTTCAAAATTTCGTTCTTCGTGCGCATCGGAAAGGGCTTCCGTATATGCATAGTGTGACCCGCCCATATTGAAATGCTTGGTGAATACCAACCGGGTGAGTTTTGTCATGACTGGTTGGAGACGTGCCTCGCGTCTGAGATAGGCGCATCGAAGGTATAGCGTTTCCCATGCCGGGTTATCGGTATCCGTGCCCCCAAGGTCTTCGAGTTCACCCTTGAGTGTTTGTATCGAATCCGACGGGAAACCTGTTTCGAGGATACTCTGAATTGCTGCTTCATAGCCCTTTCCATCGGTGTCGTCCTGCTGTTTCCAATCATTGATAACGGCGCTGTCAAAAGAAAAAACCATTGTCGAATAGCACACGAAAACCGTGCCGATAGAGACTGCAAACTTTTTGTAGGTAAACATTTCTTCTTTCTGGAAAAAACATCCCATTCGTGGACTGTTCACGTATATTTAGTACCTGTCCGGAATCCAGATTCAGCATGCCGATCGGTTTGTACGGTTTTGTCGGCTGCTAGCTAAGGGGTACATTCAAGAATGTACGGGAATCCGTATGAAATAGAATACGGTAAACTATGAGAAAGATACGCAAAGCTTCCTTCATATCCGAGGCGTGCAAAGAGAGATTCCTTCATGTGGATGCGCATTTCAGGTCGGAATCTTCATTGGCACACCATGGCATTTTCAAGGCTGGTATGAGCACTCTTTACCCTCCGTATGAAATGTCTCGACCGTTCCCGCACTTCCATTTGTTGATACTGACCTCGGCCGGGAAAGGATATCTGGAGACACCCAGCGGCAACTACGAAATAGCGCCGGGTACAGGGTTGCTGATACCGTCTCGCAATGCTCATCGATATACTGTAAGTCGTGCGCCCTGGTCTATCACCTGGTTTCACATGAAAGAATCCCATCGGTGGCAATATTTGGAAGGGCGGAAAAATCAGCCTTTTCGAGTGCAGTTATCTGGAAGATGTGAATAATGTCTCTTCAGTCTTGTACAATGAATGTCGGAGAACACATTTGCATTCCGCTAAAGTTGTTTCATCATTAAGCGATGTATTACTCGTCTATATATTGCGCATTGTCTCCGAAGACCATTCTGCCGGTGGGGCAGTCATCCGTGAACGTCTCGAAAGGCTTTGGATGCTTGTGGCAAAAGACCTGAGCGCCGACTGGAATGTCGAGAGATTGTCATATACAGCAAATGTTTCAGTATCCCATTTGTTTCATATAGTCAAAAAATGGTATGGACGATCTCCAAAACAGCAGGTGACACGACTACGGATGGCCAAAGTAGAGGAGCTTCTATACTACACCGATTACCCGCTGAAAGTGATCTCGGAATTGGTCGGTTATTCTACGCCCTATGCCCTGTCGAATGCTTTTGTACGGTTCAAGGGAGTATCTCCGGGGCGATACCGAAAGGAGAACATGGTCGGGGACTCACGGTGAGTATCCCGGTAGAATCGCGCCAATTCAGTCACCATTCCGGCGTCTCGTCTATTCTTATCCAGCCCAAGTTTCGCAATCAACTCACGGTCCCGCCGGGCGGGACTCAAGGTATCTC
>CAYFVL010000154.1:5081-14246 GCA_964346405.1 uncultured Fibrobacterota bacterium | reverse complement strand
CTGCTCTATCCCTCGGCATTTCGGCTTCGCTCAATACGGCGCTCCGCTCGGGACACCGCCTCGACTTCTCGGTACGGCGTCTCTCGATTGCGAAACTTGGGCTAGCCCTCAGTTGTCCATGGTGAGAATCTGGTTAATTAAAAAGATCCTGAAGGAATTGATGCAATACGAAGAAAATCGGGACCCGACTGGAAAGAAGGCCGTGGCCTACCTGCGCGCCGTCTCCGAGGCAATCGGTGTTCCCGTTCTGTGGAAGACCGTGCGAGCATACAATGCCTACCGGATCCCTTCGGAAATGCATGATCACTGCAATCCATTCTGTAGAGGGGTAAAGGCCCACCAGTCTTTGGTCAGGAGATGCGCCGAAATTCATCGGACCGAATTGTTCCGGGCCGACCGAGATGAAAAGGCGCCTGCGCTTAGACGATGCCATGCTGGGGTATACGAGATTGTGGTGCCGGTACTTAGCGAAGGCCGATCGGTCGGGGTTTTGTATGCGGGGCCATGGCGGATGGAAGAGGAACCCTGCATTCCCCAGGCTATGGAGAAGGAATACCTCAGCCTTCCGCAATACGATGATACTCAAGGCGAGACAGCGCGCCTTCTTCTTGAGCTTGTGGCCCACTGGATCAGTGCAAGCGGAATCGACAGCGATCAGGGTCATAATCCCGGGCAGGGCGACAGTCGGATAGAGAAAGTCAAGACACTCCTGAGTCGGTCGCCCGGGCGACTGAAATCAGCGGAGGAAGCAGCCGCGACGGTGTGTTTGAGCAGATTTCGATTCCTGCATCTTTTCAAGGAATCGGAGGGTGTGAGCTATGGCGCCTATTGCAAGGCCTTGAGGATAGACTTCGCCAAGAATTTGCTTCTGGGAACCAGGCTATCAATAACCGAAATCTCGAGCATGTGCGGATACGGTGATCCCAATAATTTCTCATCCGGATTTCATGCTCATGTTGGTGTCTCCCCCACGGTTTTCCGACGGTCTCAGGGAGACGCACCTCGTTGATATCATCGGCATAAGAATGCACAGAATCCAGCCTGCGATTGGCAATACCTGAATTCGTCGGCTCTGAGTGAGGGAATCGCGTAAGCTGTTGAGTCGAGAAGTGGTGAAGGAATAGCAGGGCATACCCACTGAGGTATGTTCAAGATTCCCGAGCCCCTTATCGCCCAACAGGTTTCGCGATCCGCCGCGAGAGACCGCGCAACCTTCTCATGTTCTGTTGTGGGTGGTCGAAAATTGAACTGAAGGGTACGTAAATGCATTTTGAAGAAGAATTCTCCGATATCGATTTCACGCGGGACCCCCCGGCGGGCGGTGAGTATGAACGATGTGTTTTCCGGGATTGCCGGTTGAATGCGGCGGATCTGTCGAATGCCGTGCTCACCGAGTGCGAATTCGACAACTGTGATCTCAGTATGGCCAAAACAGCAAATACCGATTTAGTGGCATCGTTGATAAAGAGAAGCGATTCGCGCCTCCAGCCTTCCACAAAAAATTCAATATGGAATTGCTTGTAAAAAGAAAACGTAACGTAGACAATATAAAAGAAGCCTGATTTGACGGCTAGTCGCTGATTTCTGTGAACGATATTGGCCTTTTCCCCCACCAACGAGCACAGACGCCTGTCTTCAACTATTTTCTTTTTCGGGGCTATGGGCTCTTTCGGCCATATTTCATGCCTCTGCGTGAGACAATCAGGCGATCGGCGGATCCGGCGCCCTCTGAATACCCTCTTTTTGTCGGTCAGTTGATTTCGAACGATCTCTCGATTTTCGGACAACGAATTGCGGTCATCAAAACGGTGCATGTCGCCGATGTAATTCTTTTTTAACCATCCGGCTACATTTGCCGGCTCGGGAACTTATGTCTCAATTGCTGAAAGATTTACTGCCCGAATCGCTCCAGTGCTCCGGCGACGATCTGCTGGAACGTTTTCTGACCTATGTCGAAAACAAAGGTCTGGAGTTGTACCCCTCGCAGGAAAGTGCGATACTCGAACTGTACGACGACAAAAACGTTATTCTGAACACGCCGACCGGCTCCGGCAAGTCTCTGGTTGCAACCGCGTGTCTGTTCAAAGCAGTCGCCGAGGGAAAACGAGCGGTGTACACCTGCCCCATAAAAGCTCTGGTAAACGAAAAATGGATGGACCTGTGCCGCGAGTTCGGCCCGGAAAATGTCGGTCTGAGCACCGGTGATGCTTCCATTAACCGAGATGCGCCGATTCTTTGCTGTACCGCGGAAATTCTTGCGAATATGGCAATGCGGGACGGCCGAGGGGCGATGGTGCACGAAGTTGTCATGGATGAATTCCATTACTATGCCGACCGAGAGCGAGGGGGGGCATGGCAGATCCCGCTGCTCACGCTCCCACAGGCTCGATTCCTTCTGATGTCGGCGACGCTTGGCGATACCGAACCATTTGAAAAGGAACTCACGCGCCGCAACACTTACGAAACCGTCACCGTGGGCTCGTCGGAGCGACCGGTTCCGCTAAGCTTCTCTTATTCCGACTCGCTGCTCCCCAAAACGCTCGAGAAGCTTGTAACCGACGGGAAGACCCCGGTATATGTCGTACATTTCACGCAAAGAGAGACAGCTCAGAATGCCCAGAATTTCACCAGTCTCAATGTAACCACAAAAGAAGAAAAAGCGGCGATTGCACGCGAACTGACCGATGTTAAATTCAACAGTCCGCACGGACCCGATATGAAACGCTGGATTCGGCAGGGGGTCGGGGTTCACCATGCCGGACTTCTGCCCAAATACCGTCTTCTGGTCGAGCGTCTGGCCCAGAAAGGCCTGCTGAAAGTCATCTGCGGGACCGATACCCTTGGGGTCGGGATTAACGTACCGATTCGAACGGTTCTTTTCACCCGTTTGTGCAAGTACGACGGTGAGAAAACAGCCATTCTCAGCGCCCGCGATTTCCATCAGGTGAGCGGACGGGCGGGGCGCAAGGGCTTTGACGACCAGGGATGGGTCGTGGCTCAAGCGCCGGAGCACGTTGTTGAAAATATCGAACTTGACAAGAAACGGGCTCAGGGTAAGAAAAAAATTGTCAAACGCAGGCCGCCGGACAGGAATTTCGTCAACTGGGACAAGCAGACATTCGAACGATTGATCGAGTCTCCTCCCGAGCGTCTTGTATCCCGGTTTCAGGTTACGCACGGAATGCTGCTCAATATGATGAGTCGAAATGAAGACGGATGTGCGGCGCTTCGCACACTGATCAAGGAATGCCACGATCCGGAAAGCCTCAAGGCCGGTCATACGAAACGGGCCTGGCAACTATTCCGAAGTCTGCTCGATCGCAAAATCATTGAATTCACGGAACCCAGATCCTCCGGAGCCAGGCTCCGAGTCAATGTAGAGCTGCAGGACGACTTTTCACTCGACCAGGTTCTCTCATTGTATTTACTTGACACTATAGGCACACTCGACGCCACTATCCCCGAGTACCCGTTTGTCCTTCTGACACTGATTGAGTCGATTCTGGAGAACCCGACCGTTATTCTCCGCAAGCAGCTCGATGCGGTCAAAACGGCGAAAATGGCCGAGATGAAAGCCGAAGGAATTCCCTATGAAGATCGGATAGAGAAGCTGGAGGAACTGGAATACCCCAAGCCGAACCGGGAATTCATCTACGGCACATTCAACGATTTTGCCGACCGACATCCATGGGTCGGGCAGGAGGCGATTCGTCCAAAATCCATCGTCCGCGAAATGTTCGAAACGTACAGCTCGTTTGGAGACTATGTCCGCACCTACGATCTCAAACGTGCCGAGGGGCTGCTGCTTCGGCATATCAACAGCGTGTATCGGGTTCTTTCGCAGACCGTTCCCGACTCAGACAAAACCGATGAAGTACTGGAAATTGAAATGTATCTTCGGGAGATGATTCGTGCGGTCGACTCCACATTGTTCGACGAGTGGGAGCGTATGCGCGACCCCGCGTATCGGCCGCCGGATACAGACGAAACGGAGATCCGTCCGCCTTCCTCAACCGATTCGGAACCGGATATCACGCGAGACCGGAAGCAGTTCACGGCTCTGATCCGCACTCGGATCTTTTCGTTCTTGTCGTACTTCGCCCGAAACGACTTCAATGGCGCCGTGCGCGCATTGATTCGGGGAGCCGACTATGAAGACAGTAATGAGAATGCAGCCACATCGGATCCGAAATCACCGGAATCAGAACCCTGGACCGCGGAGCGGCTCGAATCGATCATGGACGAGTACCGGGCCGAACATGCTTTTCTGAGACTTGACCCCGAAGCCCGAAATCTTCGGCACACGCATGTGACTATGTCCCCCGACGGCGACTGCCGGCAGGTTCACCAGATGCTTATCGATCCCGATGAAGACAACGACTGGACGGCGGAATTCCGGGTCTCCCTCACCGAATCGCGGGCGGCCGGGGAACCGGTTCTTTCGCTTGTGCGCATTGGTCCCTTTTCCAAGGCGCCGTGAGCCGGTATGGCTCGTACTCGGTGTAGCCGAAGGCGAAGCGGCACTCGTTCTCGAGACTCGACCCCTCCAATGATACTCATCACCCGGATTGGATACTACAAACGCCGACCGCGGCCGGTCGGCGTTATGTAAGGAACTCATTCGAACCACAATCCGGCTCGTCGAAGGGAAGTGCTTATTTCACTGCAAACAGACTTCTGGATTGCTTCAAGCGGGAACGAACACGCGGACCTGTTTTTGTCATGGCTCGTGTTTTGGCCGATCCCTCTTTGCGATTATTGTACAAAAAGTCATAATACCAGCCTGGGACTTCATTGGGACAAGTCACAGGTTCATCGTAATATGTACCGGTTTCGTTCTCAGGATCCGAGCTGCTGTACGTTTCTTTCTCCTTCGACAATGCAATCGTCACCGTCTCACCAGTCTTGTTTCCTTTCAGTTGAACGGTCGAAGCGTCAACCTTCGTAACTGTTATGTCGTATTCGGCGCTATCGCTATAGGAAGGATCGTCGTAGTACTCACCATTCCATTCCATGATGAACATATCGGCGGCGGCAGTGTCGTCCGAATCCAAATAATATATCTTTATTTGTCCATTTGAAATTTCCACATCCATATTCATCTCCGCACGGTATAGAAAGAGCAATGCTTCGACTTCCTCCTTTTCATCTTCTGTGAGGCTGCCCTCCGTGACAGTATACTCCACATCGGAGAAAGACCACTTCCCCTCAATACCGCTTCCGCTTCCAGTCCGTGAGAATGAACCCCAAATCGTGACAAGTATTGTTTCAGCCTCGTCGAAATACGCCTCATCAAAAGCAATCTTCAACGTATTTCCGGATACCGAAAAAGGTATCGTATCTAAAGAAGCTTCGCTGGTATCGGCTTCGGACACGAGGGAATCGCCATTGCAGTAACTATATGTATATACTGTTTGCTCGGATGAAAATATCAGATTATCTCCGCTAATCGTGTACTCCATAACCTCATCCGGTGCTCCGGTCTGCTCATCCGATGACTGCACCGGATTTTCATCACTGCATCCGCCGAGGAAAAGGCCGAGGGAAACAACCGAGGTTAGGACAAGATTTCTTCGAGAGAGCATGGAAAAACTCCTTTGTTGGTGGTTAGAAACACAAGAAGAGATGCAAAAACAAATGAACAAGTGCTTTTCAATATTACCTGCTCTAGCTAGTGTACCTCTTCAGCGGACATAAACTAGTTTCTACCCGCCTCAAAAAGCAATTTTTTCCACAAAAACTCCGAAGTTCAAGAAAGGAAACCTATTTCGCGCTTTTTCAAAGCAAGGCGACTGATACGTCTCGGTGGGGAGCACAATACTCGTGCTCCGTGACTCGAGTGTCTTCGAAAAGTTCGACACACGAGTACGAGTACCGCCCCGGCGGGCTAAGGAGTCGTCACGAAATAACCTCTCCAATCTCGCTTGATCTCTGGCGTGCTGGAACCGAATCAGAAGTGCAGCAGTTTTTCCAGTCCGATCCTTTTGCCGTCGGCAATCATCTCCACCCAGTACATCCCGGGTGGGAGTGTACCCTTCAAGCCAATCTCAACTGTTCGCCCAGCGGCAATATTGTAGTTTGCCACCACTCTCCCCCCGGCATCGATCATTGTGACATTTGCCTCCACATCCGCGGGTGAGGTAATCATTACGACATTGCGCACCAACTGAATTCCGGGAACATATCCCGATACCGTACTCCGGATGCCGACAGCCGACCCGGCGGGGAGGATCTTGAACAATCCATTCATGGTATAACACTCGCCGTCGTACTCGCATACCCGAAAACCGGCGGCATCGGTAACACACGTAGTATTCATAATGGACTCGGGAATTGTCCATTCATATGTAGTGGTCGTGACCGGCAATGCTTCAGCATCTATAATCGATGTAAAATTCACCCCCGCATCAAGAGTGATTTCCAGGACCAGACCCTTTGAAATCCGCTCCTGATCCACCGTCCAATCGAAGGTCAAGGTCGTGCCGATTGGGTACGAATTGCCCGAAAAGTTCGACAGGACAACAATGGGGTCCTCCGACGGTTGCCCGTTTGTTCCGATAGCATCGATATGGATAAAACAGAGCTTCGCGTACCCGGGATTTCCGGGAGTAAGAGTGAGTCGTCCATCCGACACGGTGACCGGCTTACATACTTCAATCCACCGACTCTCATCCGTAGTGATACCCCCCAGGATCTCTTCGCCTTCGGCCAGAACATGCATTTCATGGTAGTAGCCCGGATCGCCCGCTGCCAGATATACGACGTATACCCCGTTCGGGACCGCGATTTCCCAGGTTCTGGGGTTTTCAGTCAATTGCATTTGGCTAAGCGAGCTGTAGCGCACATCCCCCACCGGAGTTCGTTCACGAGCAGCTTCGGTGTTGTCCGCGTCCCAACCGTAAAAATGGTTGTCTCCCCGTTCTCCATAAGCAAGGCCCTTATCTACAAGGTAACCCTCGGAAAGGGGCGAATCGCTCTGTTGAAAGTTGACCTTCATGGTTGAGGTCGAGACATACACATCCGCCTGAGCCGAGAGTGTTCGGCCGCCGGAATTGGCGCCGGCATACACTTTGTAGGCCCCTGGAGTCGTTCCAGCGGAAAAATTCCCGTCGCCGTCAATGGTGCCGCCCCCCGTCACCTGCCACGAAACAGAAACCGGCGACTCCAGAGGTTCACCGTATTGGTCGTAGCCGGTGGCGTTGAACGACATTGTTTGACCGACAGGAACCGCGGTCCCAAAGGGCGAAATAGTGAGTTGGGCGAGAGTCGGTGTTCCTCGCACTTCGATTTCAACGGGAGTTGATTCCGATGACTGTCCCTGGGAATCGGTTGCGCGGACTTTGATAACATGTATTCCTTCCGAAGCGTTCTGCCAGACGATCGAATAGGGGGAGCCGGCCGCCTCACCAATCTTTTCGGTTCCGGCAAAAAACTCCACTCGGGTTATGGAACCCTCCAATGATCGAGCATTCGCCTTTATGGTGATATCATCCTCGATACCGAATATTTTTCCGTACGACGGCTCCTGGATGCTCACAGACACACCTTCTTCGGAGACCCAGAGGTCGGGCTGTGCAATACCGCCCGAGGCGAATTTCAATACATAGTTCGGATCCGCGGCATCACGCGTGAGATCAATGAAATACCCGTTTTTGTTTCCCTTGCTACTCCCGGACGTACCCCCGGTAGCGACTATAAAATCATTATGAGTCGACCAGTCACTGTACCCCCAGTGATCATCGGTACCGTCAATGCCAAGCGATTTCGGATCAGGCAGTGTGACCTCGGGTTTTTTCGCATATTGGATAGTTTTGTCGGGACAGGTCTCGGGAGCATCCTCGTTGACGACAAGTGGCATCGATTCGTATCCCCGGGGCTGCCGTATATAGATCTCGGTATGTCCCGATCCCATGTGGACCATTGCCCCGTAGAATGATTCCGACGGACCTGAAGGACACATGGCACCGTTGCAGTATCCGGCATAGGGTTCGCCTCCCTTGTACCATCCTGGTCCGGAAGCATACACCCAATACTTGATTTCGGCATTCGCGATCGCATCGATTGGGCTGATTTCGTACATCCCATGTCCGCGAAAGCACCGTTCGTGTTCCTCATCCTGGTTTGCAAGGAATTTTCCGTCTGCCGATCGTCCGGCATTTGCCATCGGGTCGGACAGGAATAATACCGGCGACCCAACCGGATTACTTTGCCCATCGAGTTCAACCGTGAATATCCCATTTCCCTCTCCGGGGATCACGCCTTTCTGAACCAGCAGGTATTCTTTTTTTGACGTCGGATGAGTCCACCAGTGTGGATTTATGTATCCCTCGGCCACCAGTATCGGCGGAGTGCCGGGATTGTCTATCGAAGCGACATAGGATCTGTCGGGCTGATTTTTTTCGCTCAGGTGGTAGGCCGCCCTAGACCCGTCGGGGCTTATCTGCGGGTTACCGTCGGCGGACTGAGCGACAACGAATGGTTCCAGTGGGGTTTTCTGAAAATCGATGCAGTGAAGTTCACCCTTTGATTGGGTGCTGAGGTAAATTACCCGGGCGGATTTGTTGCCGAAAAAAATATCGGCCTCCTGGTTGGTAACGATGACATTCCCCGACGCTATGTGCGCAAGGACAAACAACACCGAAACAGACCCTGCCATCCTTTTCATATTGTACCCCTTTTTCGGCCCTTCATAAATCGATTGCCACTATCAACCCATAATACAATATAGTGAGATTTGTGCCAAATAGGTACAGGACAATAAGAAAGAGGGCAGAAACCATCAACTTTATCGGGCGGGGATCAATTTTGCGTTGTGCCGACCGATCGATGCGCTGATTGCGGTTTCCGGAAAATAGAAATCAGCCTTTTTTCCCGATTCTGTTTCCTGAACTTTGGGGGGCGAGTCTCGCAACTTTCTTCTTCGTTGTCGTTTTCTTCGTTGCCGCTTTTTTCGCTGTCGCCTTCTTCGCTGTCGCCTTCTTCGCTGTCGCCTTCTTCGCTGTCGCTTTCTTCGCTGTCGTTTTCTTCGCTGTCGTTTTCTTCGTTGCCGCTTTTTTCGCTGTCGCTTTCTTCGCTGTCGCCTTCTTCGCTGTCGCTTTCTTCGCTGTCGTTTTCTTCGCTGTCGTTTTCTTCGCTGTCGTTTTCTTCGTTGCCGCTTTTTTCGCT
>CAYFVL010000154.1:0-4981 GCA_964346405.1 uncultured Fibrobacterota bacterium | reverse complement strand
CTGTCGTTTTCTTCGCTGTCGTTTTCTTCGTTGCCGCTTTTTTCGCTGTCGCTTTTTTCGCTGTCGCTTTCTTCGCTGTCGCTTTTTTCGCTGTCGCCTTCTTCGCTGTCGCCTTCTTCGCTGTCGCCTTCTTCGCTGTCGCCTTCTTCGTTGCCGCCTTCTTCGTTGCCGATGTATTCTCGCCAAGCGTTTTTCGCCCGGGTACGGGTTCCGACGCACTCTCTGATTCTCCTCCGACCATCGAGATCCCGAACAGCGCTTCAAGATCATCGTTCTCTACGTTCTGCTTCAGAATGCGCCTGCTTCCCTTTCCCTGCCGATCCAGCAGCCGTTCAGTTTCTTTCTGAGCGACGGTCCCAATCAATTCATCCATTGACATTCCACGGAGCAGAAAAAACAGCTCGGGCGCGGCGTCGAAGCGAGCGCCTATTCCATACAGCGCGGCGGCCACGTGCTTACACATTGCCGCCCAATCGGGACAAGAGCAACTGAATTTGATCTCGGACGGCGCGGGGAAAAGCCCGGTCCTGGCGCAGAAAAAGATATCCTTGAGCTCCCGGGGAAATGACCCTTCCATCAGAGAGGCCATGGAATCGATTCGTTCCGACGACCGGCACACTATGGATTCCCATGTCTCCCCGGGTATCCCGTCGATCGCTATGGAAACCTTGTACGGTCTCGATCGCGACCCGGCGACCAGCGCCGAGATTTCGCGTTCCCGGATTCTCAAATCGAGCACCATTCCATTTCTTACATACGAACGGCCTCTCTCAATACGATTGGCGTAATCGGCGTATCGCTCAAGATTGTCGTTCCAGCTTTTGCCCCACCAGGAACTCGCGATTTTTCGGCCGGTGATACGAACCGGCTCAAAATCATTTTTCCGGTTAAGCTTCTCGAACTGTTTTAGCGCTTTCGCTTTTCTTTCCGCCACTGAAACATAGGGCGGGAAACCATTCCAGTAACCCATTTTAGTTCTCCTGAAAACCGAGCCTGAACATGTCCTTAATCTTCTCGTCTGAAAGCTCTGTAATCCACGATTCATTTCCGCCTGCCAGAACTTTTTCGGAAAGTTCCCTTTTTTCATCAATCAAATTATCAATTTTCTCCTCAATCGTTCCCTTACCGACAAACCGGTGCACCACAACTGTGCGTTTTTGTCCAATCCGAAACGCCCGGTCTTCGGCCTGCCGTTCGACAGCCGGATTCCACCACCGGTCGAAATGAATCACATGGTTCGCGGCAGTCAAATTCAGCCCCACTCCTCCGGCTTTTACGGATAGTACAAAATAAGGCACGTAGTGGTTCTCATCCTGAAATGCGGCAACTGCTTCTTTGCGCCCGGAAAGGCTTGTCCCGCCATGAAGATACACACCTCCGCGTTTGAACAGATTGGAAAGAAATCGGTCGAGCGGATCGACCATCTCCCGAAACTGAGTGAAAACCAGAACCCGCTCACGCTTTTCAAGGATCTCATCGCATATTTCCCGAAGTCTCTGGAACTTTCCGCTGTCCGCTTCTCTGAATTCGCCGCTTCCGGCGTAGTGGTCGGGATGATTGCATACCTGCTTGAGTTTGGTAAGGTATGCAAGTATCAACCCCTTACGCTTAATCCCATCCGCCGAGGCAAGCATCGCTGAAAGGGAATCGACCAGGTTTTCGTAAAGAACGATCTGCTTTTTCGAAAGTGTAGCCCAGGCTTTCATCTCGATCTTCTCGGGAAGATCGCTGATAATGGATTTGTCGGTCTTCAGTCTCCTGAGGATATACGGTTGGATTGCTTCGCGAAGGCGGGAGAATCCCTCGGGTCTGTCGTTAAGGGATTTTGCAAAACTCTGAAACGACTTTGCGGAACCAAGCAGTCCCTTGTTGGTGAAATCGAACAACGACCACAAATCTCCCAATCTATTCTCAATGGGCGTTCCGGTCAGCGCAATACGATGCTCGGCAGGTATACTCTTTATCGCCCTTGTTTGAGCGGCAGCCGCGTTCTTTATAGCCTGAGCCTCATCGAGTATAAGATAGTGCCAGGTATGTTCGGCTATCCATTCAAGTCTGCGAGCCATCGCATACGTCGTCACAACAAGGTCGAAATTCCCGACGCCGTGCTCCGAAAACCGCTTCATCCCCTCCTTACCGACATAGGCCGTATGCGCCACCGCGACCCTGAGTTCCGGCGTAAACTTCTTTGCTTCGGAGCGCCAGTTGTCAATAAGCGATGACGGCACTATCAGCAAAGATGTTCCGAATGAAGCGTCTTTGGTTTTTCTTAGTTGAAGAAGGGCAAGCACCTGAAGGGTTTTCCCAAGCCCCATGTCGTCGGCCAGACAGGCGCCCAACCCCATCTCATGAAGAAAATTGAGCCAGGTCAACCCCACTTTCTGGTAGGGGCGAAGGGTTGCTCTCAACCCACGGGGCGATGCAACCGAGGCCGGCTTCGCGGGATTCTTGAGTTTACCCAGGAGCTTTTCCATCCAGGCGCCAGGGGCCAATTCTCCGTCCCATTCGACACCGCCGATCTCCGGCTTTTGCAGTCCGGCAAGCATACGCGTTGCCTCCACAAAACCGATTTTCAGATCCAGCGCCAGAGAGTTGGCTTCACGAAACAATTCCATTCTTTTGTCAAGCTCAACACGATTGACGACCGTCCATTTCCCCTTTATGAGCGCCAGTCCGTTGTAAAGAGAAATGATCTCGTTGGCTTCGGACTCGGAAATCGGCTCGCCGTCAATGTTGATACAGGGCTTCATTCTCAGAATACTATCCGCGGTCAGCTTCCCGCGCCCCGTGTCCCCAATTATGAGGCCGACCGAGAGTCTCCGAGGGGTTTGATTCCACCATTTCGGAATTCTGCAAAGTATGCCGCAGTCTTCATACAGTGGCACCTCCAAAAGGAAATCGTGTGCGTTTGAAGCGGTAAACCCAAGAGGGTGGAATATTTCTCCAGACTCAAGCAGGGAATGGATAAGCGGACTCTTCGCACCCGCCGTCTTGATCGAGGAGAGCAATGAAACAAGCTTTTTTGCATCACTGGAAAATTCTTTCAACGCATTGCCGAGTGGAAGATGACTGATAATATCGTCGGCGCCTTGCCGCGTCGAATAAGTAGCCATAAACGCAAACGGATGCTCTTCATCCTTGCGGTTCTCGACAAGATGAAAATGCACCCGGTCAGCCAAAAAACCGGCTCCGGGAGAAATCGCCCTGAGAATTTGTTCAACGGGCTCATCCCGTTTGCCGACTTCCCGTTCATACGCCTTGCGAACCATTCCGATAATGCCGAAAATAAAATCTGCATTGATTATTTCGGCTCCAACCATCGGCGGTACGCGTTTGCGCCATCGATACACATCCTGCTCCCCATATGACGGCATCGCCTCTTCCCGCAATTCCTCAAGTTGGGGATTGGTGAGCAATTCGTGAACGTACCATCCGCTGATTTCGCGCAAGAACTCTATCGATTGGGAAAACCTGATTGAATGATCCACAAGCCCCAGCATAAGCATCGCTTTTTCGGGCGAGAGGGAATAGATGCCTTCTAACTGTTTTTCGACCATGCTCCGGTCGCTCGAAGGTCCGATATCGCAGGGTTCAAACTCAAAGGTGAGAGCCCCTGTCGGAAGGACTGTCGCCACAAGCTGTCTGTATTCGCCTTTTTTTGCCATAAAATGCAGGGATTACCTTTTTTGCCGTTGTCGAATGAGCAAACATGATTACTCCGGGCGCACGCCATCTGAGGCGATTTTCGGAATATTTCGACTGTTCGATAAGCGAAAATAATGATCCCGATTGCGGCCATACTCCTTATTAATATACACTTTGAACCCAACGACCAGTCAGGCAACAGGCATATACAACGCCAAAGATGTATTGGCAATACGAAAGAAATTCTCCGGTTTGGAGAGCCTCTCATAAGTCTGGTCGACAGCCCGTGTCACTCCTTCCCATCCCCCGTAGTCATGCCAGAGTATGATCCCGCCCTTGCTGCGTAGCAGTGCAAACGCGCTCCGGGTATCTGCCAGTACATTTTCATACCTGTGTGATGCATCGATAAAGACAAAATCGATAGATCCGGCCAGTTCCTCGAGGTCAAATTGTGTCGAATCTCTCGTATACTGAATTATCTTTTTCTTCCATGGTGTTGTTTCATATAACCGACTCTCTCTGGCAGAGCTATTAACAAACAGCATCTCCTCCGGGTCAAGCTTTTCTTTACTCGGCGGCCCGGGTGTTACCGGCAGATCTATCGTATACAATACCGCGTCTTTCGGTGAATTCGCCGCCATATTCAGCACGGTTCTGCCGTTAAACGTGCCGAATTCGAAAATCCGGCGCGGTGTCGATTTTCGGACCAGATGAACGATACACAGCAGCTCAAAAAGCGAGACGTTTCCCGATATCTCTTCGGGAGAAATCAACCTGACTTTCTCATCAAATTCAATACATGAGGTAACAGGGCGTTCTCTCAGACGGGGATGGTATACAGTCGGTTTACGAACAGTATCAACCAGCATTGCTACATGTTGCCGGTATCTCTTCTGAAAAAAACCTGTCGTAAGAATTTTTGCGGCGCCGGCACATGTGAAGAAATATCTTTTCACAACTGCTTTCAATGCCCCGATATCCAGCCTTACGCTTTTTTCATGTATCATGATTTCCTCATCGTGTTTGTGATAATCAGTATACCACCGCATTGCAACTGTTGCCGGCATTTTCGGCGCCCAAGCTCGGTCAAGCAAAAGGACCAAATTTGACCCGACCATGATTAAGGTCGTCGAAAAAGGGAAGCTGGATGATTCTCTCGGCGACCGGCGGGCGGAATGTAATTTGTGGTATGGAGTACGTTAGCCCAAGTTTCGCAGCCGAGAACCGCCGTGCCGAGCGGAGCGTTGCATTGCGCTGCACTGAGCGGTGTCGAAGTGAGCGATGTCGAAATGCCGAGGCGATGTCCCGAGCGGTGTCGAGGGATAGAGCAGTATGC
>CAYFVL010000153.1:3269-14255 GCA_964346405.1 uncultured Fibrobacterota bacterium | reverse complement strand
GGGGCCAGTGGGCAACTGCTGGTCCTACGCCGACTGCAGCGCGGTACGGCGTCTCGCGACTGCGAAACCCGGGTTGAAGAATGTCCTTGTCCGCAATATCCTGTGGGGGCATAAGGGTTCATGAGGACAACCGCCGATTCTCCCTTCCATGGCCGAAATCAAAAGTCACAAGTCAGATGCGTCCCAAACAAATATCGTGCTCAGTTCGACCTCCCGCGTTGGGAACGGGATACGACTACGGAATGGCGTTTGCTATTCGAAAAGTATGCATAATGTCAATTTCGGACTGGTGTTTTCATTCTCAACAAAATCCGTTTCTCCTTTCTCCCGTCTTTCTGCAATGATACCAATTTACAGACGGCCCGACGTTTGCTGATATCTGTCGCATGCTGTTGTTGATGACAAGTCCAATGTTCCAAACAAATGCAAACGTCAAAGGAGGTCTGCATGTCTCAAGTGTCAGGGCACCTCAGCTCACATTTCACCACTTCTATCACGGAGAGAATCATGAAAAAAGGCTTGCGATTAATCGTTCCATTAGCCACCGCGTTTCTATTTTCTGTAGTTGGATTCAACTGCGCCGACGATGATGACGATAATGGGGTAAATGGAAACGGGACGCAAAAACCCACCGTACTTGAGTTGGTAAACCAAAACGATTCACTCAATATTCTGGACTCGGCCCTCACCGCCGCCGGGCTCGATTCCATACTGAACCACACTGGTCCGATCACACTTTTCGCGCCGACGGACGCCGCCTTTGAAAGTCTTTCCGCGGGGCTCCTTGACACGTTACTGAGCAACCCGCAGCAGACGCTTTTGACAATACTACGATATCATGTTGTGGCCGACAGTATCCTCTCAGGCGACCTCGCCGCGGGCACTTCAGTTGCGACGGTCCAGGGCGACAGCATTTCGATCGATACCACGGCGACAGGGGCTTATGTACTTAACGCTTCCGCGGGGCTTGTGGCAGTCGACGAAATCGCCCGCAACGGAGTCGTACATCTGATTGACAGGGTCCTTATTCCGCCGGCGCAATGAACGTCGATTCCGTTTTCGAGGAACCGTGCCCCCGCTTCAGGCTGCACGGTTCCTCAGCCTGGAGCGGGGCTCAGATTCAATCCGACCGGGCGGCACAATTCGATCTTTTTGTAAAAAAATCGAACGTTTTTGTGGAGTGTAACCTCCGACAATGGGCAATGCACTTTTCCGGCTCTCGATTGCATCGGCTGCGTTTCGGCAAGGTCAAGGAGACTCGCAGAGCGGGAGATGTCACTATGTAGCGAGAGGCCGAAATGCCTCCGACCTGTCTAGCTAGAAGCGAGTCGGCTGCGAAACTTTGGTTGATACTCGCTTCGAGCGCCTGGTCACCATGATAAACTCCGGCTTTTCGGAGAGGATTACTTTTTGGGGCATTTCCTTTGCCGCGTGTTAGGAAACGGCACAATCGGACGAGCACCGAATACAGCACATCTTGAAGGGTATCCGGCATGTTTCGTTGGATTACGAAAATACTTCGATTCGTATGATTTAGAACTCCACTCGATACACAAGAGATAACCGATTTCGGCAACCGGAAAGCGAGGGTCACGGTAAGCCGTCTCGAGTACCACCCAAAGTGATACATTCATTTTTCGGATCCGATTTCGCACATTCATACCTCCACCTGGAGAAACCAATGAGTCCTGATTTGGTTGAGACCGGCATTGCCGCCGAAAACATCCTTGATACCTTGCGGGAATCTCTTGTTATTCTTGACGAAGAAATGTATATACTAATCGCCAACAGGGCATTCTTTCGCACATACGGCGTGTCCTCGCAAGATACGATACATCGACGCATTTATGAGCTCGGTGACGGGCAATGGGACATCCCTCGATTGCGTGAACTGCTCGAGTCCATCATTCCCGAGAAAACATCGATGGAAGATTTTGAGGTAACCCATGAGTTCCATCAGTTTGGGAAACGGACGATGATACTCAATGCACGGAGAATACAACTGGAACCGGATCGATCACCGCTGATTCTATTGGCAGTTGAGGACATTACGGCACTGGATACGACCCGTCGAGAGCTGGAAGAAAAATCAAGCACACTCGAAGCGCTGCTTGATTCGATCCCGGAAGGCATTATGGTTACGGACGAGCAGCATAACGTCCGGCAGGCGGGGCGTTATCTGGAGGAACTGTTGGGAGTGCCCCCCATGAAGGCACTCCATACCGATGAGACGGGGCGACTCGATCTTCTGAACCTTTCGTGGCCCGACGGAAGGAAAATCGATCGTCCGGAAGGATTGCCTCTGTCAAGGGCTGTGGTCACCGGAAATCGGTATACCGATGTTGAGATGATTCTTACCCGTGATGGGTCTTCAAAGGTGATATCGGTGAATGCGGCTCCTATCCGGGATTCCGAGGGGAAAATTGTCGGTGCCGCGGGCGGCTGGCGGGATGTCACGGACAGAAAACGATCTGAACAGGCACTTCGCGAAAGTGAAGACCGGTTTCGCACCCTGGCGGACAACATTTCCCAACTGGTGTGGATGGCCGAAGCGGATGGAAATATCTTCTGGTATAACAAGCGGTGGTTTGAATACACCGGTACAACTCTCCCGGAAATGCAGCGAGATGGTTGGAAATCAATACCTCATCCCGACCACCTGGAGACACTTGAGAAAAGCTATCTACAGGCGATACAGGCGGGAAGGCCGTGGGAAATGACATTTCCAATGCGCAACAGATGGGGCGAATACCGCTGGTTTCTCACTCGAGCTATGCCGATTCGCGATTCTTATGGAAGCATTGTTCGGTGGTTTGGCACCAACACCGACATTAATGACAGAAAGGACCTGGAAGAAGAGTTAAGCCGACGTGCCGGCGAATTGAATGCGGTAAACCGAAATTTGGAATCATTTTCGTATTCGGTATCACACGATCTGCGAAACCCCTTGCATGTAATCAGCTCATTTGCCGACATCCTCAAAGACGAATACAGCCATCTTCTCGACGAGGACGGCAGAGAATTCCTGCGTCGCATAGATGAAAGTACCGATAAGATGCGGGAGCTAATCGACAATCTTCTGGCCCTGTCTCGGATCGGGAGAGAAGATCTCCATCGGGAAAACGTCAATCTGAGCGGCATCGTTGAGGACTTCCTGCACGAACTCATGTCTTCCCAACCGGATCGCAAGATAGAGACGGTCGTCCAGCCCGACGTGTGGGCGTATGCCGACTCGCGTCTGATTTCGCCCGCATTGGAAAACCTTCTTCGAAATGCCTGGAAATTCAGCTCCGGAAGGGATATCGGAAGAATAGAATTCGGAATTACCTCATACCAAAGCCAAACAGTATACTACGTCCGTGACAACGGTATAGGGTTCGACATGCGGTTTGCCGATACGATTTTTGAACCGTTCAAACGGGTTCACCAACAAAAGGAATATGAGGGTACCGGTATCGGCCTATCCATTGTACGGCGTGTAATCGACCGCCACAAAGGCTTGATCTGGGCGGAAGGAGATTTCGGCACGGGAGCGGTCTTCTACTTCACGTTGGATTCTGAGAAATGAAGTTCTCCAGGAACACGCAAATCGGTTTTGCCGCGGCTGCCCCCGTTCTGATTGCGGCAGCCGATGTGCTGATATCAGCAAACAGGCGCAGGCCGCGGTCGCCGAAAGCGAAAATCGTCCATAAGAAAGATTCCGCTTTCTTCCAACATGCGCTTCAATTTATATTGGTTCTTCGTGATTCGGATTTCTGGTGTGTCGTCCTGAAAGTCAGCGGTGTACTATTGCCGGATGGTCGGATGCGCCGGCTGGAGGACGCTGCTAATTCTCGGAAGATACACCAGGCATTACCGTCGGATGCGGAAATGATAAGTCGCTGCTTTCCGACGTGGTAATGCGTGAAGCGTACCCGAATACAAGGTAGCTCTTGTGTTTGGCCGGCAATCAAGTGCCTTTTCAGAGTCCGAATATTAGTCCCGGCGGTGTTCGTGCCAAACACGTCCGACGGAAAATGTGTCTCGACATTTCCAACACTACGGAAACTGATCATGTCCGAAGCACTCTCGGCCAACCTCTTCTATCTGCCTGAATTCAGGCTTGGCGATCTGCCGTTGCCCTTCAAGCACGATATTCCCGATATACAATTTGACCCTAGGATAATACGCGAGTACAAGGAGGCTCTTCGATGAAATTGTCCGTCTCTCATCTACTTATTATACTTGTTCTAGTTTTCGGCTATCCCTTTTCCAGTTCAATTGCGAACGATAGCACCACACGCGTAATCATGCCGTTGGGCAATTCCATAACGAAAGGTGACGGTAACGGCGGATACAGATATCATTTGTACAACTCGCTTTTGGACGCAGGTATCGATCCGGATTTTGTCGGAACCCTGCAGAACGGGGCGACATCTGTCGATCGCGATCACCAGGGGCAAATCGGATGGTTGATCAGGCGCATTGCCGACGACCCGATGTCCTGTCACCCAACCTACGACCCCGATCCCGACGCCTACAAAGATGGAATCGCCGATAACTACCGGTCCTTTATCGACACAATTTCCCAGCTACCGGAAGTCGTCCTGCTGATGATAGGAACAAACGACATAATAAAGGTTACGGACAGTGTCCCTACTATGGCTACACGTTACGGTGAGTTGCTGGATTCCATCAGTAACGTATCCCCCGATGCCTACGTGCTGGCTGCCTCGATCCCGCCAATAACACTGGTATTCACCGATACCTCGTGCCTGCATTTCGGTTCACTGAATGACTCGGTGGATGCATTCAACGACCGGTTGGCCGACATGGTCCAGGAACGTCAACTGAGTGGCAAACGGGTACGATTTGTGCCGATGAACCAATCAATGGATCCGGCTCTGCATCTTGGCAGTGACGGCATTCACCCTAACGCCGCCGGTTATGAGCAGATTGCCGACATATGGCACGATGCACTTATAAAACACTGGAACAACATTCCTCCATTCGCCGAATTGAGTGATACGACTATAAACGAAAGAGAGTCTGTCGTGTTGGACGGCAGTGGATGCGGCGATCCCGACAATGATTCTCTTCTATTCAGGTGGCGATTTCTTTCAGGGGCACTTGCCTCCTTAGACGATACAACAATCCAATTCCCAACATTCACTGCTCCATCTGTCGTAGAACCGCAGGTCTTTGAATTGGAATGCACAGTTTCCGATGGATACGCTCTCGACAAAGACACGCTACGGGTTACGGTTACCGGCGGATACGACAACAGCGACTTTGCCCACCACGTCTTTGAGGGATCGGCTGGTGATTCCATGCCGTACAGATTGTTTGTTCCCCAGTCTTACAATGGAACTACTCCTCTGCCTCTCGTGCTTTTCCTGCACGGCGCCGGTGGAAGGGGTAGCGATAATAACCAACAAATTGATGAATATGAAGGAGCCCGGGTATGGGCGTATACCGCGCACCAACAGGCAAACCCCTGTTTCATACTCGCGCCCCAATGCCCGTCGGATGAGAAATGGGTCGACGTAAACTGGGGAAACTATCCACATCCGGCCCAACCCCCAATCAGCCGCGAAATGGAATTGGTACTCGAGGTACTCTCCACCGTTCGAGACACTTATCAAATTGACTCGAGTCGAATGCATGTATGCGGACAATCGATGGGGGCATTCGGGGCCTGGGATATCGCGAGTCGGCGCCCAGATCTCTTTGCATCCACCATACCGGTTGCAGGCGGGGGTGATCCGTTACAAGCTCCAAATCTGCTCGGAATGGGGATTTGGGCATTTCACGGAGACGCCGACAGCACGGTTCCGGTAGGGCTCACCCGAGACATAATTGATTCGATAATCGACGCCGGAGGACGGCCGCGATATGTCGAGTGCCCTGGTAGAGATCATGATATCTGGCCCGATGCATGGAATCACCCTGAACTGAACACCTGGACATTTCTGCATGTCAAAGGTGATACATCTGCTCCACCGAGCCCCGATGCTCCCGTTGCGATACCCTCGAGTTCAACCCAAATCGATCTGAACTGGACGGAAGTAACGGACTTTGAAAGCCCGATTGCCGGATATGAGATCTATCGGAACGGTGTTCACATCGGATTCAGCGGTGGCCTCACCTATTCCGACTCGGGATTGACCGCCTCGACGCTCTATAGTTATCAATTAAGCGCCGTCAACGGCGGAGGTCTTGAGAGTTCGCTCAGCGATACGGTTTCCGCAACCACCGAAGCACTACCGAACGACCCACCGAGTGTCTCGATAACCAGTCCATCGGACGGATTTACCGGAGTATTTCGTGAGGCTTTAAATATTACCGCACGGGTTGAGGACGACGGCTCCGTCACCGATGTTACTTTTTTTCGTGACGGGTACGCAATCGGAACCGGTACGCAATCCGGTGCGGATTTCGTTTTTGAATGGCACGACTTACCCGCCGGATCGCACACTGTGACCGCCGTTGCAACAGACGACCAGGGGCTTTCAACCGAATCCGATCCCATATCTATTCTCGTTCCTCTGAGAATTGTTCCGCTGGGCAATTCCATTACCGCCGGTACCTATCGCCACTATCTCTATGAACGTCTGATTACCGACGGATTCACGGTAGACTTCATTGGCTCGGAATCCGACGGTTCTACCGAGTATGACCCGGATCATGAAGGCCATCCGGGATGGGTAATCAGCGGAATAGATCCTTTGGCCGTTCCCTGCGATCCGAACTGGGATCCTGCGCGCGATCGCAGTGAATGGGGGTTGACTGAAAACTATCGTGGATGGGTGGACTCCTATTCTGCTACTCCGGACATTCTTCTTCTGCTGATAGGGACCAACGATATCTGGCATATGCCCGATTCGGTTCCGAGTATGCTGGCCAGATATGCGAGACTGCTTGACACCCTGACGACGGTTACGCCCAATGCTACCGTGCTTGCATCTAATGTAACGCCGCTTACAATTTCCTATCAGGCCGGCGAAAGCCACTGCTATGAAGGCGGATTCATCGAGTTGGTTGACAATTTCAACCCAAAGATGTCCGATACGGTTGCGGCGTGGAATGCACGAGGGGAACGCGTACATTTTGTTGACATGCATTCGACGCCCGGATTAGCCGAGGATATAGCCGCCGGTGATGGTGTTCATCCATCAAACGAGGGAGACAAACTGATGGCGGACACATGGTATCGAAGCCTCACCCGACTTCTTGGACGACCATATGTATCAATAACAGCGCCGGCTCAAGCCGCACATTTCGTAGAAAATGATACCGTCACGATCACCGCCGAAGTACTGGATTCGATTTACACGGTAACGGAGGTTAAATTCTATGTCGGGGATAGTCTGATTGCAGCGGATGATGATGGAACCGATGGTTTCTCAACGAATTGGATCGCCGGTCTGTCGGGGGTGTATTCGTTACAAGCGGTTGCATACAATACCAACGGATTCTTTTCTTCCTCAATGCCCGTCAAGATCACAATCGGCGAACCGCTGCAGGCGTTACTGGTCGCCGGATCAACAACAATCAATTCCGGCGATGCCGCAATTAAAGATCGATTGGAAGCGATGGACTACGTCGTGACCATAGTCGACGACGACGTATGTGCCACCTCCGACGCCGACGGCAAAGATCTGGTGATTCTTTCCTCAACATGTTCATCAGGCAAAGTATCAACGAAATACCGTGATGTTACAATACCGGTTATCACTTGGGAATGGTTCCTTTTTGATGATCTTGGCATGACAAACGTCGACGACTATGGGTTCACCGACGGACAGACGGACCTCACGATTGTGGACACCGACCATCCTTTGGCTGCCGGATTATCGGGAACCGTATCGGTGGCATCCTCAGCGGACGGTTTCATGTGGGGCATTCCCAACGACAATGCTGAGAAGATCGCCACCCTGTCGGGCATGTCTGATTCATGGGGGATTTTCGGTTATGTACAAGGTGCGGCAATGCCGGGACTGGCAGCGCCGGGACGTCGAGTCGGGTTATGGATGTACGACAACACCGCCGCCTCATTTACCTCCGAGGGTTGGGCGCTTTTCGAAGCGGCCGTGAACTGGGCAACCGATACAGCGCAGCCTGGAGAATACACACTTACGATTTCGACTGATGGAAATGGGACAACTACTCCGGATGGCTCTCAACTGGTGACCCATGGGGCGGCCACGGCTATTTCGGCGTCTCCGGCACAGGGATATTCGTTCTATGAATGGACGGTGGCCTCAGGTACGGCAATAATCACAAACCCGGATTCGGCCGTTGCGACTGTTACACTCAAAGACGGTGACGCCACCGTGCAGGCAACTTTCGTATCGGGTAATGCACCGGTCATTTCCCTGGATGATTTCGCAAACTATCGCGTGTTTCAACGTGATTTCGACGATTCCACTACCATTGTTAATGTTGGTGGTGTGTACGTCGACCATAACCCCGTCGCTGTCGAGGCAAGAGTAGAAGACCACGACCAGGGGACTGTCGTCGTTCCGTGGACCCTGATCGATGCGGCTCCTTCCGGAGGGCATTTCTCGGGCAGCCTTACAGTCCCGCAAGGCGGGTGGTATCGACTGCGGGTGCGATCGTTGAATTCGTCTTCGATTGTTTCTGCTGAGGAAGCGGGCGCGAACAAATGGGGTGTGGGTATCGTTATACTGGCTGTCGGTCAGTCGAATATGGTCGGCGGAGGAGACCCGGCAACTGGACAATCGTACACGCAGGCCGATGACCTGGTTGCGAACTTCAGTCCCTCGGGCACTTGGGGACACCTCGTTGATCCGTACGCCGACGGCGGCGGATCTTTGGCGCCATCACTTGGCAATGCACTAGTCGCTCGCTACGGCATTCCCGTGGCGTTCGTTCCTGCCGCGGTGGGCGGCACGCAATTGCACTGCGACTCGGGCACAGACCATTGTTGGGCCTACCGCAATGAATCAGATCATGACGATACGACAACTCTGTATGGAAACTCTATCACCCGGGCAAATGCCGCGGGAGGTGTCGAGTTGATCATAATGCATCAGGGAGAGAGCGATGCAAGTAATCCCGATTCCTCCAATATTGCCACCACCGAGGAGCAATACGAATCGGACATGCTGACGCTGTTGTCCAATTATCGTGAGGACTTGTTTGGGGAGATTCCTCTTTTTTATTGCCAAATTGGTACTAACGCCGGAGGTTGGGGGCGCACGGACAGCACGTTCTCCGCTTTGCGAAATGCGCAGCATGATATAGACGATCCCTCCAATTCCCTGTACCTGAGTGCGACTTGTATGGATATCCCTCGCAGCGATGGATCACATTATACCGTGTCCGGCTACGATACGCTCGGGCCTCGTCTTGCTCACGCCATAGCTCACTATTTTGGTTCTGTTCCGTACTATCGTGGTCCGAGTATCGATTCAGCCTTTTTTGTAGACGAATCGGATACGGTTGTCCAGGTGGCCCTGCAACATCGAGGTGGAACCGATTTTACCCCTGCGGATAATATCACAGGCTTCGAGGTGTACGACGGCTTCGGTGCTGAAATAAGTATCGGCCGAGCTTACCGCTACAACGAAAATTCCATTAGACTTACGCTTTCTTCCCCCCCCTCATCGGGCGCAAACCTGCGATATCTTTTTGGGTTGAATCCTATGCTCACCGGAATGGTGAAAGATAATAGCACCATGGCTCTTCCGTTGGAAAACAGCTCTGGTCATATCGAAATTAAATCACCACCAGCCGAAAATCTCCCACCCTTTGTTGCAATTTCAGAACCCCGATCGGGAACAACATATCCCCAAGGGGAAAGCATCGAAATTCACGTCTCCGCCTCGGACGACGACGGATTTGTCGACGGGATAAAGCTGTATCGGGATAATGAACCGGTGGATGACAACAGTGGAACTAACTCGATGCATTTCGTCTGGCTCGATCCTCCGGCCGGCTCTTATGAATTTGTTGCCAAAGCCTATGATAACGATTCAGACAGTTCGAGTTCTTCAACTATAACGGTGGTTGTCGACAGCACCCTTCCGGCTCCGTGGAGGGGCTCGGATGTCGGTCCGGTAGCAACTGCGGGATCGATTTCGTTTGACTCAGGCGAATATACCTTGCATGGTTCCGGCGACGACATAGGCGGCACCGAGGACGGTCTGCATTTCCTGCATCAGCCTATAACAGGCGACTGCGAGATCGTAGCACGGATAACTGACGTACACAATATTGCCGGCGGTTATCCCTATAGCTGGGCCAAGGGAGGCGTCATGATACGGGAAAGCCTGGAACCCGGATCTCGCCATTCATTCATGTATCTCACCACGTTCGAACGGGCGGTAGCTCAAAAACGCTCGCGAAAGGATACCGACGGGCAAACCGGTGCATCAGACCTTTTCAGCACTTCGGGTAGCCCGGCCTGGTGGGTCAAACTGGCCCGAGCAGGCAACTATTTTGATGCCTGGTATTCCGAGGACGGCACAAACTGGCTTCAAGCCGGCGCGCAGGATACAATCGCAATGGCTTCCACGGTGTACATTGGACTGGTCGCCGCGGACAGGAAAAACTCGGGAATGGCAACGGCGTCATTCGACAATGTGACTGTCACCCAATATGGGTCGGAAAATCAGCCTCCGACGATCACCTCCACCGCACCGACTTCGGCGACGGAGGATTCATTGTATACCTACGCCCCTGCAGCCGATGATCCGGAAAACGGAGTACTCACCTGGACTCTGGCCAATGAACCGGCAGGTATGGTGATCGACTCAACCGGGCTGATCACCTGGATACCGTTGGAGGGAGTTACCACCAGCGGTGAGGTAACCTTGACCGTTACCGACGACGGCTCTCCGGCCCTGAGTGCGATTGAGGTCTTCACGATCACGGTAACCCCGGTCAACGATGCGCCGGTGATCACCAGCACTGCCCCGAATTCTGCCATCGAGGACTCGCTATACACCTACCAACCTACAGCGGAAGACCCGGAGAATG
>CAYFVL010000153.1:0-3169 GCA_964346405.1 uncultured Fibrobacterota bacterium | reverse complement strand
CGGCAGGTATGGTGATCGACTCAACCGGGCTGATCACCTGGATACCGTTGGAGGGAGTTACCACCAGCGGTGAGGTAACCTTGACCGTCACCGACGACGGCTCTCCCGCCCTGAGTGCGATTGAGGTGTTCACGATCACGGTAACCCCGGTCAACGATCCACCTACGATAACGTCTAACGCACCCGCATCAGCGACCGGAGGCTCTCTATACACATACGCCGCCACTGCAGAGGACCCGGAAAATGGAATATTAACGTGGTCGCTTAGCAACGCACCGGCGGGTATGACGGTTGAGTCATCATCCGGCACAGTTAATTGGACTCCGTTCGAGGGAGACACGAGCAGCGGAGAAGTTACATTAACGGTAACCGACGACGGCATTCCCTCGATGAGCGCTTCCGAGGTATTCACCGTATCCGTTATTTCCGCGGTGAACGAACCCCTGTTGACGACCGCATTTGCGTTTGGCGCCGACAACTACACCGTTGGGACCGCAAATGAAACCACCGTTCAATACACGAAAATCAATCAGAATGCATCATACATATACGATTCATCAGGTTACGGATACACCGACTATGAAGATCTCGATAAGTCGCCGAACAATCGCGGGAGAATCTCTTGTGAACTGTACGATCAGTTCATAGGAGTGAAAAACGGATTTTCGATCACTTTTCGAGCCGACGTTCCTAACGGGGAATATCGGTTTGTCGGCGCCGGAGGTGATGCGCAGTACGGTGGGCATTATACGCGGATTGTTGTCCGAGATTTCGGCGGCGGAGACAGCGTGGTGCTTGTTGAGGGGACAACGCTTGGTCCGAAGGAGTATTGGACGAGCGGTTTCGGCGCTTTCCAACCACCCCAATGCTCTGAAGCAGTGTTCGTTGCGCAACCGGAATCTCCGGTACTGACAGTTACCGGAGGTGCGGTAGAAATAGTTCAGTATTCGGGCGGCGGCAACGGCGGAGATCTTTCATTAATTGAAATTTGGCAGATCGACAATGTAGAAATCGTAAACAATCCTCCGATCGTAAATGCCGGAGCGTCTTTGAATGCCTCGACGGAAGAAGCCGCCAACCTGAACGGTTCGGTAAGTGACGACGGCAAACCTTTCGGGGTGCTGAACGTGCTTTGGTCGCAAGTTTCCGGGCCGGGTGTTGTCTCATTTGCGGATTCGTCGAATGCAGCCACCACCGCTGCTTTCAGTAAGGCAGGTCTCTACACCCTCTGTTTGAGTGCGGATGATGGAGAATTTGCCGACAGTGACTACGTGAACGTTACAATTGAGGATGCCGCCGACGAAGTGCATCCTCGTCTGTTTGTCAAGGCTAATCGCGTTCCTGAGCTTCAGACCGCGGTCTCGGGAGGCAGTACTCATCATGTCGAAGCATTTGAAGCACTAATTGCTCGAGTCGATCAAAACGACTGGACCATGTATGATGAAAACCTGGAAGACAATAACTGGAATTACGCTAGATCATGGCTTGCACGAGAAGCTGCGCTTGCCTACCTTATCACGGAGGACACCCGCTATGTAACTATCGCCTATGACGCCCTCGAGTCGATCTATAGCGATCCGGATCCGGACAACCTGTTACCCGATACGGGGGACGGACTTTCACGTGCCATGCTGGGAATGGGCTTTGCTCTCGTGTACGACTGGTGCTACGATGATTTGACCCAGGCTCAACGAGACTTTGTCTTCGAGAAGATTATCTCCTCGCTCGATGCATGGCCGTCGTATGAGTATGTCAATCTTGGGGCTCCATATGTCTCCAACTGGGTCGCGGTCTGCCGTAGCGCCGAGATGGTGCTCATGCTTTCGGCTTACGAGGAAGCCAACCGCGCCGCACGTTTCGATTCCCTCACATTGTTCCTCGATAGCCACATTGTAAATGCATACGGCTCGGGTGGTATGACGCAGGAGGGTCTTGCACACTGTCTCTACGGCGGACAGTTTCTGATACCGGCGGTGTATGCTTGTGCCGATGCCGGATACGGGGATCTGGATTCATCGTTTAGCTCACGGCCTTTCTGGAAACTTGCCATGTATGGTATGTCCTACACCCCTGAGAAGGATATTCTTCAATCGGGTGTCGATCCCGCGAGCGCAAACGGACAGGGATGGCCGAGTCTTTTACTAAATGCCGTACCAGTCGACAGTCTGGCACACTATCGCCATTTTTATGATCGTCTGGAGGGAACGGCAAGCCCTGCTCTTACCGGCTCAAAGTACGATTTCCGCAGAGCCGGAACCGTCTGGTCTATCCTTTACTACCCGGAACAGGTTAGCTCTATAGATCCGACTGGGGCTTTCGGGGTGCTCCACCCAGATCCGGACAGAGGCGCCTTCCTCTTCAGGGAAAAATGGGAAGATTCCAGCGATGCAATGGTGTCGATTGTTGCGAATGAAAACAATGCACCTTATGCATGGAATTCCAACGAAGCATTTCAGATAAACCTGATAGTTCACAATACGAGATTCATCGGTGGACCGTGCAAGACAACCTCCTCCGAGGTCTACAGTACACTTCTGGTGGATGGCTCTCATTCAGCCGAAGGGGTCGACAGTGGATACACCGAATTCTTTGCGCAGGAAACCAATGGTGGATATGTCGTGATAAACGGCGGGTCACAGTATCAAAACCTTGGAATTATGAGCGCAAAACGTCACCTCAAAGTGGATTTCTCTTCGGGACCTGGAGAACCCATCATATCAACATTGGACAAATTGAGGGATGAATCGGTTCATGAATATGCATGGCAGATAAACGTCGGGGACGAACTCGACGACGGCGCTATTATAATGAGCAGCGGAGACGAGGATGGGCGTCCTTACTTTCTCCTCACCGCTCCGAACGGAAGCTACACCAAGGGCTGGATCCTTCACCCATCGGATGCTGTTGTTTTGTCGTCGGACCCGCTTCAGGTAAAAACGACCTCGGATGACGCCGACATCTGGATAGTGATGAAATCGGGGACTGGAACACCTACGGTCGGTACTGTCCAAGGCACGGGACTCTCAACGGTTCTGACGATCGACGGGAAGGAAGTTAGTTACAACGAGACCACCGACAGAATTAAGATCGTAGATGCTCAATAAATAGTGTCTTTCCGAAGAGCCCTAGCGTGAGGTTCGCAACCAACTCACGGCATTCTGCGTAAGCT
>CAYFVL010000152.1:0-14278 GCA_964346405.1 uncultured Fibrobacterota bacterium | reverse complement strand
ATCGTGCAACAGCTTACGCAGAATGCCGTGAGTCGATTGCGAAACCTGGGTTAAGGCATGAAGGTAAGCCGACTCGTGAATACCTGTGGTTTGTCGGATCCCTCGGCCACGGCCTTCATGCGCACAAAATAAACTCCCGCGGCCACGCGGTTTCCGTTGAGGTCACGTCCGTTCCAAACCACACGATTTCTCCCGGCTCTGGTCGTTCGGTTTGCCCGGTGATTCCATACCTCACGCCCCGAAGCGCTGTATATCCTGAACGAAAGATCCTTGACTCCGGTAATCGGAAGCGTGTATTCGAGCGTTATTTGTGAACGGAAAGGATTCGGGTACGCCCCTGCAAATGCCAGTTTGAACGCTGGAATGCGGTTCATCGCCGAATTCAGGTATGTCCCGCTGCCTACGGCAACCCACCGGTACTCTTCGGAATTCGGAGCAACCGTAACAGTGTAGGAAGATGGAACCTCGGTGACCTGTCCGTCTTTCTCCTTAAATACCCGTGTACCGTTCGAGCCGAGTCGCTCCAAATCCTGAAGCGTAGACTTGAACGAACGCTCCTGGGAAGAGGAGTTGTAGTACACAACAGTGTACATCACACCACCCTGCCGCAGAGTATGCGCGAATTCGTGCGCCCATAGTTTCCCCTCTTCATCCCGCACACACACTCCATACGGCAGCATCGTGGGTCTCTGCACATGACGAGTCGGCGTATTGCCGGATCCCGGCACATACCCAAGCGCAATGGGATTGAGCCGAATACCCTCATCGCTTTCAGAGACACAAGATAGTGACCAGGAACCTTTCGGCCGCGCCTTTTTCGCCAACACCTTACCCTTACCATTGTATAGCGACTGCTGTACGGGTTCCGGCGGAATGCGCAATTTCACCTCATATTCGAACGGATTGTATGCACTATATCCGTCCTTTTTCGGATCGTACGTAAGGAATTCTTCTTTTCGCGGGTCACCGCCACCCACATCCGGATAGACGTCTTTCGTGGTGTATTTGCCCTCCATCCCATTCCATTTTACAATCTGAATGGTGTCGGCAACACTGTGGGCTGTCGAGTCCAGGACATCTCCCAGGTAGATATCAAACTTGTATGGAGTCGAGAAATCGGTCCATGCCTTCGGTGCCAAGGTGATCTCAAATGGACTACGGAGTGAGGTTGTAACTCCGTTGGTGAGAACAACATTTCTGTTTTCAGCAACTTTGAGCCACATGAGCCTTCCCGGAACGAATGAAAAATCGTTACTTGCTTCCTCGTTGTATTCCGCCCAGTTATCGAAAGAGGCTACGCTGTTTCCGTCCCTGGGCATCCAGCGAAACAGACGCATCTCTTCGGTATCATACTTCAGGCTTCCGTCTTTTCCGAGTATGGCGGCTGTCGACGGTTCATTCAGCTTGAAAGGCGTGCGTACCGGTGTCCATGCGAGGGGGGGAACCGGATACACTTCCACGTTATCAACGAGAATATCACGAGATGCATTGACCCTTACGGTCTGTCCCCCATCGATCCCTTCTATGATGACCCGCAAACCGTATGACGAGCTGGCATACTTGCGGTCTATGGGAATAGTTACAGAATCGTTACGGCCGTTCACCGTATCAGTTTTCATCTCCACCAGATCGGCTTTTCCCGTAGAGTACGATACACGCCAGATCGCGTTATCGATATTGTCGGTAATCTTGAAAGATGTCTTGCTGGGCGATTCACTGGTGAGCACCGCCGAGGTATCTACGATCTTTTCGTTGAGACTTATGACCGGCGGTGCGGTATCGATGTACGCTCGAAAGGGATAATCGAGTTCGTTTGTCTTGAGCCAGGCGTATCCGGCTTGAGCATGGGAACCATGCTCAACCAGTACTTTGGTACCTGTCTCGCGATACAGACGGATTCTCCTGGGATCACCCGGTGAATCGATCCGAAGAGCGACTTTGAACTTTGCGGTCGGTTTATGGTCCACGAACTGAATTCTGTCACTGACCGGAACGAGCCCTTCGGGGGCATCTCCCTCAACAACGCGAATTGTGTCGGTCTCGAATACATCAGCCCCCGATCTTACAAGAAGGAGTTTACCGCCAAGAGCCCTCACGGTGTCCTTATCGAATAGATAATTCACCACCTCCCATGTGGGAGAACCAATCTCGACGGCGACAAAGGATGATTCCGTGGGTGCAGCGGGCTTTCCCCAGTCAACCGGTCCCTTCCCCTGCAACCACATCCCGACATAATAGGTGCTGTTAAAGGGAATCGATTCACCCAGACTGAGATATACGCTCGTATCCCCTTCCACATGGCTTTTATCCCATCCCGTGGGTTGCAGCTCAAACAGACCGGCCGAATCCTTACTATGTGTAAACGCCCACTGAACCTCGGTGTTCACACTCAGGGCGGCATAATCAATGGAGAAATTGATATTGATCTTGTTTGAGTCACCGTCAAAAACCGCGCTGTTTATGGAAATCACGTTCTCTATTGTAGAACTCTCGTCAAAACCGGAGGTGGTTGCCGTATCCCTTGTGGTTTCCGTGATGACCGACCAGAGTCCGTCCTGTTTCACCTGAAAACCGACATGGTACAACACTTTTCCGGTCAAACCCGTGATCGTGTCGGAAACCGATGAAGGCGCAAGAACCTTCCAGGCCGCTCCCGGTACGGTTACGGCCCCCAATGGAATAGTGCCGTTCTGGTTCGCCGTCCACCAGAGTTTCACGCTGTCCACCGTTGGCTGCGGCATATCCCAGGTAGCGACGAGTCGATCGCTGAGGGCGCCCGGTTCTACCGAGAAAACACCACCATAGACCGGCCGTGATACTCCTACGGTAAAAAGAGTATCCCTTCGTTGGCTGTAAAGTCCATTGCGTCCCCTGAGCCGCCACGTCACGTAGACTGTATCCAGTACACCGGGAAATTCACGGTGGTGAATAACGAGCTGGGTTTGGGAAGGACCAATACGCAGCACGGATGCATCGAGTGCCGTGCTGAAAAATGGATTGCTGAGGTCGTTGTTGTATCCCGCCGTTATCACGATACTGTCTGTATACTGATCGATTGCATTCAGGTTGGACAGCGTCAGGGTGGCATTCGTATCCCGAATGCCGTAATCTCCGGTGACTGTCAGAACATTTGCCGGAGTGATCGTATCTTTCATGAAAACCGGAGTTGCCGCTTTGACCATGGTGAGTGTGTCGGCGGAACAGTTTTCATTCAGACACCATTTGGTGGCAATGCCGAAGTAATAATTGTCACCTGCTTCGGCCGGCTTTGGAACGATCTCGAGGTTTTCAATTACCAGGGTATTTCCGGCAGCCCGTATTTCGCCGGCCGAGAAACCTACCGCATTTGCGCCCGGGGAAGTGCGTGAGACAGGCTGTCCCTCCGCACTGTAAAGAATAATGGCGGAATCGATATAACTGGGCTTGATCAATGATCCGGTTATCGCGTATTGGTCAAGATTCGGCGCATTGATTGTCAACTTCACATGGGTAGTATCGTGCGGATCGGTATTCTCCACCACGATTTGGAACGGATTTACATATTCCCCGATTTCCAGTACCGCGATATCGCTCGTCGCGGATCCAATTTCGTTGGTAACGATCACGTGATACTCACGGCCGTCATAGCTCTCGTCGACCGGGCCGACCCGCAGGGAATCGGTATTCCCCCCGACCGGAATGCCATCCTCAAACCATTGGTACGACAGGTCACCGTCACCACTCGCGGTCACGCGAAATACAACGGCTATTCCAGAACCGGTGGAAATATCGTTCGGCTGATTTTCGGGAATTGAAGGAGGAGCAAGAACCGATACAAGAGCTTCGTGTGTGGTGTCCACCTCAACCCCATCGTCGATCAGTGCCCGATAGCTGCCACTGTCCGCTTTTGTCGCGGAACCAACCGGGTAAAGGGTCGCGTTGGCGCCTTCCACCGTCTCCCACAAACCCGAACTTCCTTTTCGTTCCCACTGTATACTGACGTCTTCCTGCCTGTCTGGACACACCGTGGCGGCAAATTCCAGACTGAAAGTTCCTCCAACGGCGACGGGTCCCAACGGAGCGGTTGGGTGTTGGGTAATTATCGTGGGCATGCATTCAAACACCGCCTGGATTTCGAGAGGCTCTGAAATCGTATTGAGTGTAATCGTCGTAGCCTGGGAATTGGGCTGTCCAATGGAAATGTTTCCGTGGATCACCCGCCATTCGACAAACCGATAGCTCTCGGCGGGAGAAGCCGATATGTCTTCAGGAAACGTAACGGCGGCAAACAATTCATTTCGGGTCGTTGTTCCGCCGCCTGAAGGATATTTCGATACGACAATGGTAGAAGCCTTCGGAACCGGTATGGCAAGCCCTCCACCAAATCCGCTGTATACGGTTTCCTTGTCGATATTTGAAGTATCGAGCAATGTATCCCAGTCACTGCCATTTGGCGACCCCAATACCATGAAGGCTTCCGGTCCCGAAACATATCTGGTATGGAACGCTATTGAGTCCGGATACACGGTATTTCCCGGACCAATGTCCAGAAGGACGCTGTCACCTCCATCATACGTAAGTTCGTCATCTACAAGGGCCAACCCCGTATAGCCGTCTTTATCACCGTATTCGGCTGAAGGACTTGCTATATATGGTCGAGGAACCGTAGGATGGGCAAGGGCGGGTGAAGGAATTGAATCCCCTTTTGAAAAGAATCTGAGATAGCGAACATTTACGGAGACGCTCTTGTCCGTTTTGTCCAGGTATTTCAGGAACCGATAGGGAGGGCCGGCAGGGGGGGGGTCAACAAAATCCCATCCGGAGTTGCCTCCAGCGTCGATACAGGTAAAATCCGCCGTTCCCGGTGAACCGGTTAGCGTGCAGTTCCCGATTCGAGCACTTCGCGCCATGATGCTGCCGGATACATCCAGGGTCCAGGGATCGTTGGAAGCCATGTTCAGGGTATCTTCGAAGCAAGCGGCAAAGTAGGCGTCGCCGGCTACGGTAATTGTATTACCTCCCAGACCAAAGAGACCGGTGGAATCCATTTTTCCGGGCCGTATTTCGAGATCCCAGTCCGTGATTGTAAGGTCGACTCCCTTTAAATCGAGGCTCCCGTTAATGAGATCAAGAGATTGCATCCGCACCAGATTCCGACTACCGTAATCGATCGTGAGGTCTCCATAGCTTATGACTCGCGGAAGCACACCATCCCCCCACTCCAGACTGCCGGACGACGGGAAAACGATAACTCCGGAGCCGGGAATTGACCGGGCTTTTCGGCAATGGAATCGCCCCCTTACCGACAGGGTACAGGCGTCGAAATTGATGGTCGGTTCGTTGTTTGTGATCAACCTGTCAAGACGATGATTTCGTCCACCGCCGCCGAAATCCCAGATACCGGCATTTATTGTTAATCCACCACCCCTAACCTGCAGCCGGTTTCCCGCTACGTGGGTTGTAGACGCCCCCAGTTTGGTGATTGAGCTTATTTCACACTCGGGAGGAGGAACAATCGTGTCGTGGCCGGTTTCGCCGAGAAAGTAAAACTCGCCGTTACCATTATGATGGGAGTACCGGGCTCCGCCGAAATCGGCGGAACCCATGATATACACCTTAGCCTTACTGACTGCGAATTCACCGGCGTACCCCTCGTACATTCGTATCGATTTCACCGTATCCGTGGCCCGAAACACGCACCTTCCAGACGACGTAGCATCGAAAACAACGTCGTCGTCTTTGCCGGGAACCCTGTTGGGCGACCAGTTTGCAGCCGTGTGCCAGTCGTCGTCGGAGCCACCATTGTCCCATTTCAAGACGGCGGCGTCTATATGAGCGAACGCAAAAAACAAGACTATAGCTGGAAGGGCCCTGGTAAACCGCCCAATTACTGACATCGACATTAAATCTCCTCCTTAACCGCTTCAACATCTCGGCGAAGGTTCGGTACAAAACTGAGGAACGTGCGACAACGAGTACACGTTTTCATCTCATTTGGCCGGCCATGCAGCGATCACCGGAAAGAGGCTTTCCGGATTATGGTACTTATACAACTACTATAATATACACACATGCAGGGCCGGTGGGGAACATGTATACACAAAAATCGGCCGTGACGCTCAAAAAAAAACTGAAAACAAAGATACCAAAACAGACCGGCACCCCCTTCGATAGCAACCTGGGCTAGCTAGAACCCAAGGAAACGAACCTCGCGCTCAAGCTTCACCCCGTAATTAAGCTCGACTCGTTCCTCCACTGTTTCTATCAAACAAAGGATATCATCCGCCGCGGCGTTGCCAAGGTTCACTATGAAACCGGCGTGCTTTTCGGAGATCATGGCATCTCCCCGGCGAAGACCCTTCAAGCCTGATTCCTGCACCATTCTACCCACATATTCTTTCGGTGGGCGCTTGAATACACTCCCACACGAGGGGTATCCCAAAGGCTGTTTCTCCGAACGAATCCGTAGTAATTCAAGGCGTTTCTGCCTCAGGTAGTCCCTCGACGACGGCCGCAGCACAAATTCCGCCTCCGTTATCAGCAAACTCTGTAATTCCGGAGCGCTGCGATAGCCAAATCTGATATCCTCCCGCTCCAGACAAACATCGTGCCGCTCGACATCCAATCCCGAAACCGAACGCACGGTGTCCCCGATCTCCGCCTCGCCGGTTCCGGCATTCATGATCAAAGCTCCGCCTACTGTTCCCGGAATACCGGCAAGACACTCCATACCCGCCAATCCGGCCGATTCACAAACCTGCACCAGAGCCGATAGAGATGTCCCACTTCGAGCAGTCACACGAGTACCCCGGATATCGATTCCGGTCATCCGGCCGGATAAACATACCACGAGTCCGTCGAACCCCTGATCCGAAGCAAGGACATTTGCCCCGTCACCAAGTGCGAAAACCGGCACTTCAAGTGATTCGGCCCGTTCCAGGACCCGACGCACCTGAAGCACCGATTCCGGGTACACGAAAAAACGTGCGTTCCCGCCAACTCGATACCACGTATGCATCCGCAAGGGCTCATTTACCAAGAATTCGCCGGGAAGCTCCCCGCAGAGAAATTTCGTCATTTCATTGTACTTGTCCATAGACCCGCCGGAAAGGAAACCCAGGGGAATGCCCGGGGAAATTTCTTTTAATAATACCTGACTAATTAGTGTCTGCCCGAAAACCCTCGAAAACGGACACCGAGCGGAGTCGAGGTGCCCGTTTTCGGCCCGAAACGGGGAGTTCATCTCGACTCCGCTCGATGAACGAGGGGTTTTCGGACAGGCACTAATTAGGTTATGTTACTCCGGCCGAACGGAAGAATCGAGCCGATCGAATTCACCCCGAAGTAGTGCATTATAAAAAAAGGGAACGACAGAAGATTCTATCGTTCCCTCTTTTTGGACTACATCGTTTTATTTTCGTCCGAAGGTTATTTCACTGCCGGATTTCCCCGACGGTGTACTGTTTTGATTGCCCGTATCGTTGTTCTCATCAACCGCCCCGGGCGCTCTGCGTTTTACCGTGAACCGACGTCCATGTATAACGGTTTCGTCGGATGCACTCGAAGCCGCATTCGCGGATCCGTGTTGCGGAGCACTTGAAGTTTTCTCCGTGACCGGTTCGGGACGTCGTTCTTTCTTTTCGTCCGGCCCCGAAGGTGGTCGATCGTTTCGTCGATCGTTTCGTCGATCGTTTCGTTGTTCGTTTCGATCGTTTCGATCGTTTCGATCGTTACGTTGTTCGTTTCGATCGTTTCGATCGTTACGTTGTTCGTTTCGATCGTTACGATCATTTCTCTGATTGTTGCGACCGCGAGATCGTCCTCTTCCCGGACGCCGTCGATCACCGCGAGACGAACTACGGTCACCGTCTCCACGGTTGTTATCCTGCTTTTCTCCTTTTTCGGAGGCTTTGTCGCCGTCCAGATTTCGACGGGCCTTTTCCTGGTCTCTTTCCGCGCTTTTGAGCCGGAGGTTTATGTCCCGTAGCGACTTATCCACCGCTGCAACCGGAGCAGGAGACTGGGGGGAACTCTGTTTGTTCCGTGAATCCTGCCGGGTGTTTCTGGATTTATTCTGCTGACGCTGTTGTGGGTTCGGTCTCGATTCCGGAGACTGGTTTCTTTGCGACTCTCGCCTTTGCGCATTTCGCTCAAGCCGTTGGCTTATCTTTGAAATTCGCGTCAGGGCAATGAACTGTAAAATCAGCATTGCGCCGAAACCGACTACGACAACAGCAATGATCATTGGATCCAAATTCATAACTATCCACACTCCATAAAATTTGACTAAGAGTAGGCAAAGTGCGTTCCCCGTGCAAATACGGAAACGAATCGTTCCGGTTCAGAAAACGGCTTGCCTGTTACATGCACCTCTATGCGTTTCCTACTCTGATGTACGACAAAAAACATTGGACCGTACTTCGAAAAAGCTCAACACGGGTCTATTGAGGCACTATTTGTCTCTAAGAGGATTCTCCATCCGGTCTCGTCCCGCACTGCGAGAGAGCCCCGTTCATTGTTCTTTGAACTTCGATAACCAATCCTCCGGCAATGCCGTCTTCCGGACTCATTGTCCGACAAATACACGCCTGTTCTGATGTAGTATTGTCTCCAAAGAGATTTCGCTGTTCGATCTTGGTTCCTTGAACTTCGATCTCCCGGTCTCTGCCGGCTTAGAAGGTCTGTGACCAGAATGCCGCAATCGTGTCCTTTCGAGCTAATGGGGGAAACGTCAAGGTATCGGGCCGGTGTTTGGAGATCTAATCAGATGACCGGCTGCGTGCGGATGGTATGTAGCCGGGTTACACCGCGTTTTTAGTCTCTCGGCCCGCCGGACGATGCACGTGCCCGGCATGAGCTGACGTCGCTTGGATTTCAAAGAGCCGTGGAAAAGGGAATTCGCTATTCAACCATTTCCCGCTATCGGCCATATTCGGCCACATAAGATATGCCTGAAACAAGACATTTAAGGCACTATTCCGCCCGCGAACCTCTGTTATCGCTCTGCTCGATGGGTCGTTGCCCCTCGTGCGAATCGGGTCGGGAAGTATAGTTTTGAATCTCTCCCAATATTGAAGAGATCGCCGCGAGCTTCCTGTTGATGATGTACACCTTACTCCAGACAAATATCAGAACCAGCACAAAGGCCGAAAGGATGACGGCCCAGATCATCTGAAGCCATTCCATCCACATTCTCCGGAGAAAGGTAAAAAACAAATATCTATCAAGATAGGTAATTTCCCTGAGCCCATGCAAGCCGGGCACAAAAAAGAGCTACCGGATCGAGTAGTCTTTGCCGAATTCCGGCAGAATCGACTAACCCCACATCAAGAGAACGGATTGGCAACTCATATATTTCGAGGTAAGTGAATGAATACAGGCAACGGAGGACACAATGAAATGCGTTGAGCTACAGGCGGTCCGTTCTCTCGCGGTGGTCGAGAGGGAAACGCCCCAAATGGAAAAAGGATCGGTTCTGGTTCGAATGAAATCAGTCGGTGTATGCGGGTCCGATGTCCATTACTATCACTCGGGCGGTATCGGGTCTCAGAAGGCCGTTTTTCCTCAGGGTCTTGGGCATGAGGGTGCCGGCATTGTAGCGGAAAGCGGTCGTGATTCAGCTTTTTCCGTGGATACCCGCGTCGCCGTTGAACCGGGGCTTTCATGCGGCTTGTGCGAACACTGTCTTTCAGGCCGGCAGAATCGATGCCCAGAAGTTCGTTTTCTGGGGAGTCCCGGGATGCCGGGCGCATTCTCCGAATATCTGGTATGCAAAGAAGAGCAACTCGTGAAACTTCCGGATCCGGTAAGCTACGATGAAGGTGCCCTTCTTGAACCTCTTGGAGTGGCATATCACACAATTTGCCTGAGCGAACTGAAGCCTTCTCAGACCATCGCGATCCATGGCGCCGGCCCAATTGGACTGTTGATTCTGGCCGTAGCGAAAGCCGCCGGCGCCGGTGAGACCTTTATTTTTGATCGTCTGGCATATCGACTGGAATTTGCCCGTACACACTTTCAAGTCGATCACGCCGTGGATACTACCAAAGAAAACCCCACACAATATGTACTGGATAATACGGCCGGACGTGGTGTAGACCTGGCCGTGGAGGCCGCGGGTGAGCAAGAGACTCTTTCATGGACCATTGCGGCGGCCCGAATCGGGGGACGCGCAATGATTACAGGAATTCCCGAAACGGATACCCTGACCATTGACCCACATGGGATGCGAAAAAAAGAGCTGCTTGTACAAAACGTCCGACGGTCAAACAGAGCCCTGGAGCCTTCCATTGAACTTGTGCGACGCGGTGCGGTCAATATCGGTCCTCTGGCGTCCCACCATTTTGGTCCGGAAAGAATAGCGGAAGCTTTTGAGACCGTCTCCCGCTATCAAGACGGCGTTATCCGTGCCATCATATCGTTTTAGCCACTTTCGCAGTTGGCTTCCCACATTGCGTCGCTCGCTCTCGACTGTCGAAGTCGGGTTAAAGAACCATGGCTGAATCTGCACCGGACTGGATTAGTGTCTCGGCAGAAAGCATCTTCTTGTATTTGCGGTTACGGATCCTGGATCTCTTTCTTTTCGGGGAGCGGAACGTGGTGGATAAATTGCATGCGCTGTTCAGGACCAACGCGGCATCCAATGAAGAACGGTGCAATGCAACCTACCGGATGGTAATGGTAAGTTCATTTGCCGGAATCTTCTACGGCATCATTTTCGGTCTGATCCAGTTTTTTCAGGGAGCCTACTATCTGACTCTTGTCGATGCGGTGGTTATAGCGGTTCTCGCCGTAAATGCCGTGGTTCTACACCGGCAGAAGAAAATGCTTCATCAAAGTTCCGCGGTCCTACTGGGTACACTGGGTGCCTTTTTTATGTACCTCCTGATTACCGGCGGGGTGTCGGGCACGGGAATAGTATGGAGTTTCCTTTACCCGGTCAGCGTTTCATTTATCCTGGGATTCAGGGGTGGTTTTCTGGTGTCGGCCTTGTACCTCGGTATTGCCGTGATATACCTCTTCTGGCCGACGCCGCTGCCGGGGACACATGAAGCAGGCATTGACCTCAAGGGTAGATTTGCCGCGGTATACGCGCTCTCGATGTTTGTTTCACTCTATTTTGCCCATATCCAGGAAAAAGCCATACTGAGATTACGACGCGAAATACTGATCCGAGAGAAGTTATCCGGCAGACTGGCACATGCCACCGAATATTCACAAATGCTCTTCAGCGTAGTACCGGCCGCGGTAGTGACCGTGGATAATAACGGAATCATTACCAGCATGAATCCGCATGCCGAGGATGTGGTCGGTATCGGTATTTCCGAAATCATCGGTAAGCCGTGCACGCTCTGGGACAAAAAAATCTTTGACGTTTCCGGGACGCACGGTGCTACTGAAATATTCCGAAACCAAAGAGTTGCCCTTCAGAGGGAATCATCGCGGGTGCCGGTGCTGATGAATGCATCATACCTTTTCGGCGAGGCCGGAGAAAAAATCGGCATTATTGTCAGCTTTCAGGATATCCAGTCCCTTGCCACGGTTGAAGGGTCACCGGAACACCGGCAATCCGTCGACGTGCGGGAGGTATGAGTTCCACGCCTCCGCATGCCGCCTGTCGAGAAACAAATTTTTTTCGGAATGACTACCGCGACAGAAAACCATCGGCCAGGGAAATCTCCGACAATTCCGCTTGGGCAAATGCCTGAACTATCAACAGATTGGGTTTCAGCAGGAGATCTATTCTGGGATGATCGGGGGCGCATAATCCTCCGTTTTTGTCTCGAATCGGAGCAACAACAGGTTTGTCGAACGCATCTCCATTTGCATCGATCGTCTTCGCGAGCACGCCGTCACTGAGTTCAACAACCGACCCGACCGGGAACAGCGACAAATACCTGAGCAGACATCGAACGGTTATCATCGAGAGCCGGTTGTCCTTTCCCATACGGATTAATTTTTCCACCGCACTGAACGGAGAATACCGCTCCTTATAGGATCTTTCCGAGGTCAGAGCATCGTAAACATCGGCGGTTTGTATAATCTTTGACATCTGATGAATTCCGGAACCTGTACGTCTTCTCGGATATCCGCTTCCGTCTTCCCGTTCATGTGATTGAAAAGCCATAAACGCGAGGGGTTCCCGCAGATGACGGATGCGACTCAGAACAAGGACTCCGAGAACAGGATGTTTCTCTATCTCGCGGAATTCATCGGGGTTCAGAGCACCTTGTTTTCGCCGGATTTCATCGGGTACAAGCAGCATTCCCACATCATGCAGGAGACCGCCCAACGCGCAGGTCAGCACCTGCTCCCGGTTGTATCCGGACGCCACAGCAATCGCAATGGCATATACCGCGACATCGACGGCATGCCGGTATACATAGTCGTCGGTCTCGGGATCCTGACCGACGACCGCCAGGAGAATGTTCCGGTCGCACTCAAATAGTTTCACCAAAGATTCGGCGAGGCTGCGAAAGGGGGAAATCCCCAGGATTTCCCCGGCAACCAGCGAATCGAGCAGGTTGGTAAGACTGTCCAGACACTCCTCGTACGTATTCCGCACGTGAACAATATCCGCAATACTCCGTTTCGGAGTATTCGACGCCAACGATGTCCGAAGCCCCGCCCCGACGGGTCGCCCCGTGACAAGATTTTCCTTCAGATGCAATTCAAGCTCTCGAATAGTCGGCCCGGCAAGCAGTTGCTTCAGTGTCCGGATCCTGAGTTGCATAAATTCGGCGGAAATGGAAGGAGCCGGACGAGCAGGCGAAGGACCGTCGATCAGCGATGGAGATCCGACGGATTCAAGGCGTGATTTCGTTTCGGGACGGCTGTCAATTCGCTCGTAGGCAACGAGTTCGAAAATATTGCGTTTTTTCAGTGTTGCGATATGACGTGGGGAAATCAAGACTCCCTTTGCAAGAAGAAGCTCCCCTCGATCGTTGAACAAATCCTGAGAAACAACCATGCCGGGTGTGATCTGAGAAAGCGGTATTCGCCTCATGTCTCACTCTTCCGATTAACCTGTTCAGGTATCAGGGTCTCAAAACCCGACTTCAACAGTCGACTCACGGCATTCCGGTAAGCTGTTGCTCGCTCTGGACTGTCGAAGTCGGGTCAATCCGCTGTGAAGAACCGGGATGCAGTCCCGCTCTCGCCGATTCCAATAGTTACTTTCTTGAAGCACTTCGGGCAAGCACCTTCGTATGCGTTGCCGGCTCTGTTGCGGTATACTCGTGCGTAAATTCCACAGCAACGGAAATATACCCCCAGAAAGCGTCTTCGATGCTCCGTGTCCTTGCGGTTTTCTGGTGCCTTCATTTCTTTCGTCCTGGCCATTTTGCAGCCGGTGTCCGATATGCCATATGCCCTGTTGCACGGTTTTGTCCCGCGGGGCGGGACGGGACCAATATCGCACTGCCATACTGTATATATTGCCCGTCTCTCGATTGGGAAACCCGGGTTATCCCTCGGGTGAGATTCTGGATTCCGCCTGCCGGTACATGTTCTCCCGGGCAATATAGTCGACAGCCGAATCAGGTACCAGATACCTGCAGGTAAACCCTCGCCCCACCAGAGAACGGATCAGCGTTGAGCTGACATCGATATTCGGCGACGGAAACCATTCGATATTCGCGCCGATCAGTTCGTCGGGAATCCGCGTATCCCCTCCGGGCCGCCGGGCGACACAGAGTGTAACCCTTTCAAGAATAGTCCGAAACTCCTTCCATTTGGGGAGTTCTATCAGGTTGTCTGATCCTATTATAAAATGAAAGTCACCGTTTGGGTGTTCACCCGCGAATTCCCGGAGTGTATCGGCCGTATACGAATACCCGCCTCGGACGATTTCACCGCTCCAGACCACAAATGCGGGATTGTCCCCCACAGAACGGCGAAGCATTTCCAGACGATCCGCCGAAGAACCGGTTATGTCGGATTTGTGCGGCTGCACATTGGCGGGAATGAAGTACATGCGCTCAAGACGAAAGTATTCAAGCGCACACTGGGCAATGGAGAGATGTCCAAAATGAACCGGATCGAAAGTTCCGCCGAGAATGCCTATTTTACCCATATCGCTCGTCACCTCTTTCCCAACGCCAAATATGCCCATGCTCTCAACCAGACTTCGACAATCGACTCAACGGCATTGTGCGTAAGCTGTTGCCTGACCCAAAATAGCAAAAGCCCGCGAAGATGCTTCGGGGCCCTGATATGCTTTAACCCTAGCCCAAGTTTCGCAATCAACTCACGGTCCCGCCGGGCGGGACTCAAGGTATCTCCCCGGATACCCCTGCGC
>CAYFVL010000151.1:0-14331 GCA_964346405.1 uncultured Fibrobacterota bacterium | reverse complement strand
CCTCCTTGCCCAAGAATATATATTATAGCTGTCAGTTTTGCAATTAAGCACTAGCTAGCCCGGTACTCCGTTCACCAATCTCGGGTGCGTCGATTTGGAAAGGGATGTTCTGATCGCCGGTCGCGTGAGTATAACCCGTGGGAAAAAGGTCCGCGTATTCCGGAATCCTCTCATCGGGCACCGGAGTTGGAATAAAGGCGCGCCGGGGCGTGAGAAAAGTACTCATGGGCCTGGATTATTCGCCGTTACGAAGATGTATACGCTCGTTTAAAGAATTAAGTAAGAAAGAACTGGATAGGAACGAAACAGAATCATATATTGTGAACCATCGACGGCAAAATGGAGGGGCAAACCATTTTTCTTTCGGGAGGTTCACTATGGGCCTGAAACGGGTTACCACGGGAACTGTTTTGTTCGCTCTGCTTTTTTCTCTCATTTCTTCGCCGGTCGTCGCCGTCACCTTACAGGTTGGCGCCGATAAAGAGTACACAAACCTCGGATACGCCGCACGTGACGCGGGGCCGGGAGATACCGTCTATATCCATTCCGGTCGCTATGCCGGGGATCAATGGATAGCAAACCTTGCCGGGACCGCCGATTCGTGGATTTACATCATTGGTGAAGAGTTTGGATCGGTCGAGTTTACCGGTGGTGTCGGTGCATGGATCCTCAGCGATCCCGCGTATCTTCACATCGAGAATATCGTATTTACCGACCAGACACATAACGGAATGAACGTGCATGATGGGGACTCGTATGAAACACCCGCCCACCATATTCGATTCAATCGCTGTCGATGGCAGAACCTTGTCGGTGGTGGAAATTACGATCTTCTGAAGCTTTCCGGGCTTAACGATTTCGAGATCACTAATTGTGAATTCGTTGACGGATCCAACGGTAGTGGTATCGATATGGTCGGGTGTCATCGCGGCATGATAGAGAACTGCGAGTTCAGAAATATCCCCGGCGGCGCCGTTCAGACTAAGGGCGGCAGCAGCGATATCCTCATTGCGAGAAATATGTTTGTCAACTACGGCATACGTGGCGTAAACGTTGGCGGATCGACCGATCTCGATTACTTTCGTCCTCGCGACGCCGACTCTCAGGCTTCCCGAATAAAAGTACATTCAAATATATTTGTAAACGGTACCGCCGCGGTTGCTTTCGCCGGTGCGGTGAATTCCGAGGCGATCAACAATACAATTGTAAACCCATCGAACTTCGTGGTCAGAATTCTCCAGGAACAGACTGAAAACGGCCGATTTGCGCTCTGCGGCGATAACCTTTTCGTAAATAACCTGGTGTACATGAATTCTCGATTGTGGGAAATGGTGAATATCGGACCCGATACCCGGCCGTCTTCCTGCACGTTCAGCAACAATCTCTGGTATACCGAATCGGATCCGGGGCATCGACCGAATTTCCCCGACAATGAGTCCAATGCGGTGATTGGTCACAATCCGGTATTCGAGACGCGCAACGGTCTGGAATACTGTGTATCTCCAGAGAGCCCCGCGTTCGGGAATGGAAAAGCCGTTGAGCAGCCTCTTACCGACTTTTTTGGCGAACCTTTTGCGGCATCTCCCACGATCGGAGCGGTTGAGGCCGGGGAGTTGTCGACTTCGACAGTGGATCGCGCCGTTACTACCCCGCCCAAAGGGTGGGTACGCACCGGAACGGAGACTTCGCTATTTACCATTCGCGGGCAACGAGTATCCGGGACGGGAACCGCCCCTTCGGGCGGAGCACAGATATTACTCCGTAGAAACAGCTCCTCCGGGAAAAGTGGTCGGAGCGGTACAAAGGAGTTCCATCATGACATCAAGAAGACTACTGAAATTCCGGGAGACACTGAAATGTAAATTGTCCATGTATGCGGTATTTGTCGCAATAGCTGCGACAATTGCCGTATTCGGAATCGGCTTGCGAAATGTTCGCACGTACAGATCTGTGGTCGGATCCGGTTTTTTGTCGGGATGATGCTTGCTAATTGTTATCAGTCCGGTTCTCAGGCATTGAACCTACTGCCGGCCTTCGCCCGCCAAACCCGGACCGATCGTAACAGATTCGGTATGCAAATTCATCTGTCGGCTCCCCATAACCGTCGCAATGCGGTTCTCGATTGACTGCCACGTGTATTCCCGCATCACCAGTTCTCGTCCGGCGTTACCTATCGCTTCGGCATAATCAGGTTCCGAAAGCAGACGAATCACGCTTAGTGCGAAATCCTCGGGAGTATCCTCGATTACGATATTCACACCATCGCCGACATTGAGACCCTCGGCGCCAATACTGGTGGCGACAACCGGCTTCCCAAAAGCCATCGCTTCGAGAATTTTGAGCCGGGTACCGCTTCCTATGCGTAAAGGCACCACCACGATATCGCTCTGTTCTATGTATGTCCCGACTTCCGCTACGGACCCGGTAACCACAATCGATCTATTGTCGGCCAGTTTTCGTACCGGTTCGGCCGGGTTTTTTCCTACAATGCTGAAAACGAGGTCGGGAAATGCCTTTCGAACAAGCGGAAGTATCTCCCTGCAGAAAAAGCGCACTCCGTCGACGTTGGGTTTCCAGGCCATCATACCCGTATATACCAATGAAGGACGGGATTCCCGGCGGATAGTAACCGTCCCCGGCTTTACGCTTACTCCGTTGGGCACTACACGGACAGTGGTTTCCGGGCATCGTTGGCGTACCGCGGCCCGATCGGTTGCGGAGCATACGTGACATTCCTGAAATCGAATCCAGGTATTGTCTTCAAAGCGTCTGAACCGTTCGGCTTCAAGTTGTGCGAGTGTCCGAAGAAGCGGGTTTCGTTCGGTTCCGGCATATCGACGAATTATCGTGGATTCGATATTATGTTCATCCAATATGGCTGGAATCGTGATGTCCGCCGGTACGTGCGGTGACATGTGAATGCCGTCACAGATCAGCAGGTCGAATTGGTCGCTCGATACCATATGTCGCACCAGTTGCAGCATGCTTCGTGAAAACCGCATAGCAACCGCGTAAGGACGCCGGGAGAAAAATCCGCCAAGGGCCGATAGAATCCTCCGGTACAGACGGCCGGCATCCCTGGACAAGGGGTTGAGATACACCGAGCAGCCCAGCCGCTCAAGCTCTCGAAGGCCCTCGGCGCATTCTTCTTTACGCCCAAAGGATACAACGGAAAGATCGTGGTCGCGGCACAGAGCGGAAATGTAATGATAGGTCCGCATGCGATATCCGTTTATCGTCGGATACGGGAGTTCTTTTGTAAGGAAAAGAATGTTCATCTGAGCGGCGCCAGTCTGGCTAGAGAGTAAGTAATCAATATCCACAGCGGAGTGAGCTGCAGAGAAAGCAATAGAAGTGTATGCATGAATTCGTATCGAGCGGTCATTCGATTGAGATAAACCATACGCCTTAAGACTATGTCAACGTATTCGGTCCGAAGCGGCAGTGTAACAAAATCGTAAAGCCCCTCCGCGAACAGCGGATAGACACGTTCCTCCTCCTCTTTCGCGGTTGCCGCTATGAGTATCGGACGCCGCTTGTAATAACGGAACTGTGATAGTACCGTGCCGGGGGAATCCCCAAGGCTTTCGAGATCAAACATTACTATTGAGTGTCGTCGCAGCCGAAAATGGGTCAGGCCTTCTTTTGCGGTCGCCACATAGTCAACATAATACCCACATGCCGTGAATAAGGTAACCAGTTCGTCCCTGCCGGCAGACTCTTTGATAATGATAAGGAGTCGTGGTCTGTTTTTATCGAATTTATGTGAACTGTTCATTGGTTTACCGGCCTGACCATCCGGGTTTCATTGACAAGGATTTCAGATGAACGCCTGGAGCTGTAGTGTGAGAAGACCTGATATACTTCCTCGAGGAACAACGGAATGTACAATGGTTTCGAGATGTAATACACTCCCTTGCCGGGGGTAATCTTCAACAACTGCTCGATCCGGCCTTCTTCCTTCTTTTCGGTGACCACCACAATTGGACACTGAAGTCGCTCGGAAAGTTCTTCTCCCAGTCGGACATCGCGGGAGAATTTCTTTGAAGAGGCACAGTTCACCACCAGCGCCGCATGCTTGGTATCGGTATCGATTTCGTCTTCGTAGAATTTGAACAGCAGCATATTCTGTTCATGCCGCTCGAGGGAATACTTTAGTATCGGGTCGGCAAAGAGCACGCCGACGGTATGCTTGCGCTCCTGTATGCGCTTTGCATCGGGATAAATCCAGGGCATTGTGTTTTTGAGATAGTCAAGATGTTTCAGCATCCAGAACGTCGGCACGGCCAGATACAGAACCGCCGTTAGTGTAAGGGGCCAGTCGGCAAGCATCGCCAGGAAGGCCAGAGCGCAGACCGTGCACTGAAAGAAAAGAAGGACTATCCAGGTTTCGGTATGACTGAAGCCGAACGCAAGAAGACGATGGTGCATGTGGTAGTTGTCTGCTTTGGTCATGGCCTTGACAGCGGTGGTCAATGGTTTGTGGAGCCGGATTTTATTGAAAAAGCGTCGCAGCATCGCCGTAGAGAGATCGAGGACCGGGACGCCTACCGCAAGCGGAGCGACGACAAGATCGGCAGTCCTGTTGCCCGAAGATATCGCATGGATGGACAACACGCCAAGGGAAAGCCCCAGAAACAGCGATCCGGTATCCCCGAGAAACATCCGTGCCGGAGAAATGTTGTGCATGAGAAATCCGGAGACCAGTGCAATGAAAATGAGGCAGATAAAACTCAGGCCGTATTCTCCGGTTGCCAGACCAATAATGCCGATGGTAGCGAACGAAGGGATTACCATGGTCGCCGCGAGACCGTCTACGCCGTCGATGATATTGACGGCATTGGCAACACCCGTAATCCAGACAACCGCAAGGACCGCGACAATCCATTCGGGGACCGGCGGGAAGCCGAAGAGTTGCACCAGGGGAAGGGGCATGTCAAGGAGCAACACGACCTCGAGACCAACAACGACTTCCAGCAGGAACTTGGCCGCATTGGATATTTCAAAACTCGCGATATCGTCGGGTATACCGATTGCCGGTATTGTCAGAGTTATGAAAAGCAGTGTCAGGTACAATCGATCGGAAACGCCCGGGTAAACAAGACCGGGAAATAACCGGCGTGCGGCGAGAAACAATACAAATGCCGTGACAATACAGACGCCTCCCGCCCGCGGGGTTACCCGAAGGTGCCCTTTGCGATTGCCGGGTCGGTCCTGGAATTGGGTTGACGTAATAGGATACCGCAGGACAAGGAAATTACATAGCCAGCAGACCGCAAAGCACGCCAATGCGACGCCGACGATCGGTATTAATTCAGAAAATGCTTTCGGTTCGATCAGAGTCCCCCTTGTGAGAAGTGTGTTCCGGGAAAAGACGGTGCCGGGAACAAAGGTAAGCGCGTCCTCGAATGTGTCGTGCTGGTTTGGACAAGTCGGGGTGGTCGATGTTGCCGGGCGGCGCCGCGACGGTTCCTGAACGGCACTGGTATGCTTCCGGCCTATCCTCGTATGCCGGACAGGTTTCCCTTTTTCGGAAACGACTTTCAGGATCGGAATTGCTGAAACGGCCCGACTCGAACGGCGGCAATAGTGTCAAGAGAGTCGTCGGTGATTTCGAGGGGTGAAATTCTGTCCGAATAGCGCCGGACGCCTCGAAAGGTAAAAGAAAAGCGTAGGCCGTGGCGAAACCGGATGTGCCCCGGAGTCCGCAAAGCAGGATACGTTGAGCTTTGTATATGCAGGGTATCATTGTCATGTTACCAATCATCCCACCGCCGTGAAAGACCTCCGGGATTCCGCAATCATTTCCAGCAAAAAACCGGCCCATTCTCGCTTGATCTCAGCCCGGATACATCTGCCTTTTGTGGAACCCGACGGCGAAGTGACATATTGAATGGAGTGGTGTGTTCTAATTGAAGATGGTGTCTGTCCACAAAGTTTCCGAAGCGGCCTATCGCGGGAAATGGAGCCGAAAACGTACTTCATGTGAGGCGATCGGTTGTCCCGGACCGATCGGCACGAAACGGGGGGGTGGCGACGTATATATAGATGTATTGTTTTCCGTGGGATTGTATGGATTTCTCTCAGACGGGCATCGATCAGGAATACTGGAAAGGTTGAGTAGTGGTGGGAGGAAAGATCGTTTTTTGGGTGACGGCCTTTGCTGCGATGTTTATCGGCTGTACCGACACGGATATGCCCAGGGCTAACGGTTTCCTCGAATCCGGCGACTATCTTCGTGCCAGAGAAATCTACGCTCGAATCCTTGAACGCACTCCCAATAACTACCCCGCCCGATACGGCATGGGCATGACATACAGCGCCGAGGCCATCCATAAGACTGAGTTGGGTATGGCGAAACCGTTGGATTGGTATCCGGCGGTGTATCATCTGAATCTGGCTGCGAATCTGATGGAGAACTCCGACGTGCATGCGACGTTGGCGGTTTTGCATTATAATTTGGCTACGATGTATCGCAAACAGGGGGATACCGAATCGGCGGTGGAGCGTCTTGAGCAGGCGGTCACGTACGACAGTACTCTGCTTAAGGCCGTGAACCTTCTGGGAACGCTGTATCATCAGGACGGATACATGGAAGATGCCGCCCGGTGTTACCGGCAAGTTGTTTCGATCAGTCCGGAGTATGCCATGGCGCATTTCAATCTCGGTGCGGTCGACTGGGCACTGGGGGATTTGGAGTCGGCATATGAGCGTTTTGTGACAGCCGATTCCCTGAGTCCCGGAAATGAGTATTTTGAGTCGTGGCTTCAACGGGCACATGCGCGGCTTGCGGAGAATTCGGAATAATGGCGTTTACCCTGAAAGACTACCAGATACTCGATGAAATCGGCCGTGGCGGTTTCGGGTTCGTGCTTCGGGCTCGTCAGAAATCCCTCGGCCGTCCGGTAGCGATAAAATGCCTCAACTCTCTTCGGACGCAAAGCAGCGGCGATATCGAACGGTTTCGGCGTGAAGCGCAAGCCATGGCCGCTCTGGCTCACGACAACATCGTTTCGGTTTTCGATTATGCCTACCATGACGGTAATTATTACATCGTAATGGAGTATATCGAGGGTATGACCCTGGAACAGGCGCTCGAGCGTGGGCTCGAGGCGGACACTGTTCTGTATGTGCTTCATAAAACAGTGGGGGGACTTCGGTGCGCACACGAATCCGGCATCCTGCACCGTGACCTGAAACCGTCGAACATTCTCCTGGGGAAAAACGGGCAGGTGAAGCTTGCCGATTTCGGGGTGGCCTCGTTTTCCCGGGCTGAAACGGTACAGAGCAAAGCCGCGGCGGTAGGGACCTTGTGGTACATGGCGCCGGAATCGATGGTCAATCCGAGAGATGTCGACGGTCGTGCGGATGTGTTCTCAATTGGTTGTATGCTGTACGAGGCGCTTTCGGGCAAAGTACCGTTTCCTGGAGAGAATATCGGCGAAGTTTCTTATCGGGTGCTGAACGAACCTCCTCCCGAATTCGAAAATCTTTCGGATGATCTGACGGACGTTGGTGAGTTGACGCTGCGGTGTCTTTCCAAAAAACGGGACGATCGCCCGAGTGTCGAGCAACTTACCTCGGCGCTGGCCGATATCCTCAGAAAAAGAGACAATGCCCCCGAGGAACGCCTGGTCACGTTTATACGAGGTGACGGCGGCGAACCCGTTGAAACCGCACAGACCTCGATGGCGCCGTCAAAGATCGCATTCGCCCCGTTCGGATTGCCCAAAACGCTTCGATTTGCGCTTCCCCTTTTTCTTCTTACAGTCCTGGCAGGTGCGGCGTTTCTGCATTACCGGGGACGGACCCCCGATAGTTCATCGTCGTCCGATTCTCTTCCCCGGCTCGAGTCGGTGGAAGAAATCAAGCAGTATCATCGAGCGATTCCCAGGAGCCGTCGGGCAAAAAAACTTCCTCCCGGAGCACCGGCTCCCATTGCCGCGGAACATGCGGATGGGGGGTTCGGCAAAATCGTGATTCATGGATTGAATGAAGGCGATTCGGTGACTGTCGATGGTGCCGGAGTTTCGCCGGTGCATGATTCCGAGGGGGCGGTGATCGAGCTTGGTTCCGGTCGCCACACGATTCGGGTGCACGAAAAAGGCGGGGGAGTGGCACGCAAAATCGTGGAAATTGTTCCATTTCAGATTTTAGAATGGAATGTCGGAAGGATGGCTCATGACTAATGACCCGATGGTTCTCGGTCACACCGACGACCTTATCACGGCATCCTTGCGCCTGACTGCTTCGATGGTGTCCGAGGAAGACACGTACGTTTTGCTTCGTCGGGGACTTGCTCTTTGTGTCCGGGTGCTTGATTGTGATCGAGGGATGGTTATCGCCGGGAATGATGCCGGAGATCACCGAGTGGTCGAGCGCACCGGCGGGACCACCGAGTCATGGTACAGCACGACCGCGATACGACTGGTCGGTGAAAAACGCAAGCCGCTTCTGATTTCGGATACGATCGAACACGAACTTCTTGGAGGGCGCGAATCGATCAATCAACACGATATCCGTTCTGTTCTCTGCTCATTGCTCGATGTCGACCGTGGAGGGGTTGATACTGAAAAGATGTATCTCTATCTGGACAGTCACACGGACCGGCGACCGTTTTCGGAGGGGGATCTCGAAAAGTTTCGTCTTTTGTCCTCGCTGATGGGTTCTCTGGTTGAACGGGTTGAGCAGATTGCGCGGCAGGAAGCCACCATCGAAGAGCTTAAAAGCCGCATGGAGGAGCGTCAGTTTGAGGATTTGATTTTCGGCAGTGAGGCATTTGCCAAATGCCTCGAGCTGGTACGACAGGCCGCACCCACCGATGTCCCGATGCTGCTTCTTGGGGAGACCGGCACCGGCAAGGAGATGATCGCACGTGTGGTGCACAAACTCAGTGCACGGGAAAAGAAGCCGTTCCTTGCGGTAAACTGCGGAGCGATCCCGGGAAACCTGGTTGAGAGCCAGCTTTTCGGTCATGAACGTGGCGCGTTTACCGGAGCGGTGTCGTCGCGAAAGGGGTTTTTCGAGGAGGCCGACGGTGGAACGTTGTTTCTCGATGAAGTCGGGGAGCTTCCCGCCGACGCCCAGGCGCATTTTCTTCGGGTGCTTCAGGAAAACGAGATCGTGCGGGTCGGTAGTGCGAAGCCGACAAAGGTGGATGTCAGAATTGTCGCCGCAACAAATGTCGATCTCGAGCAGGCGGTCAGGGACGGAACGTTCCGAAGTGATCTTTACTATCGATTGAACGTTCTGCCGGTGGTGATTCCGCCGGTAAGAGAGCGAGGCGAGGATTCTCTTCTTCTGGCGCGTTTTTTCCTGGATCGGTACGCCCAGACTTACGGTAAGAAGAACCTGAAACTCTCCCGTGATGCGGAAAAATCGATCCTCACCTACGACTGGCCGGGCAATGTAAGAGAAATCCAGAATCGAATGCAGCGAGTCGCCATCACCGCCTCCTCCCAGACAATCGACAAGGCCGACCTGGGTCTGGCCGAGGGAGGATTGTCGAACTACTCAAGCCTCCGAGACGCCCGCGAAGCCGTCGATCGGGAAATGATATCCAAAGCAATGTCCCGATCCCCGGGAAACCTGACCAATGCCGCGAAAATACTGGATATCGATCGGAAGAGTTTGCGGATTTTGCTCGAGAAGTATGGTATTTCCTATTGATGCTAATGTGGTGTAGAAAAGAAACCACAGAGCACACGGAGATCACAGAGAAAGAATAAGGGTTTGCCTCCGCACTGCGTGCGGAGGCAAACCAGAAAATCCCTCTCTGTGCCCTCTGTGTTCTCCGTGGTTCCTCTTCTTCTTCCCCCCGCAATACCCTACCCCCCATCACCGTATTACCACTCCTCAAAATAAATCCGCGATCCCCAGGGTTTTCGGGTTGATTCAAGTTGGAGAGGAATGTATAATTATCCACTACCTTGGCGATGCTTCTGAAATGCCGCTAAGGTATTGAAATTCCCAGCAGTAGGCTATCCGCGAGGGTACCGCCGACGGGAGAGAGGAGCGTCCGCTCATAACTTCGACTGGCCCATATCGCTCAAAAAGGGGAAAAAATGCCTATTGACCTTCATACCCACAGCACCGAATCCGACGGCTCATTTTCGGTAGAGGAGCTGGTCGACTATGCGCTCACACAGAGCCTCCGGGTCCTGGCGCTCTGCGACCACGATACCACCGCGGGGATAGATCGGTTTGTGCGGTATGCGGAATCGAAAGGAATTACGGGCATAGGAAGCGTGGAGCTGTCCGCCACCTGGCCGAAAGGCAATTGTCATATCCTGGGTTATGGTGTCCGTACCGATTATGAGCCGCTCGAAAAGGTCCTTCTCAAGATCCGGGGAAGCCGTGGAGGACGAAATGAGCAGATTATCGCGAAATTGAATGAATTGGGTGTGAATATCACGCTCGAGGAAGCAAAGGCACTGGCGGGGGGGGATGTTGTGGGGCGGCCGCATATGGCGCGAATAATGCACGATAAAGGTTATGTCGAAACCGTGCAGCAGGCATTCGACAAATACCTGGCCAAAGGCGCTCCCGCCTATGTCGATCGCTACCGATTGGAGCCCGAAGACGCCGTGGCGCTTCTGCGCGACGCCGGGGCAACGGTAGTCCTGGCCCACCCGAGCCAGTTGAAAATTGAAAACGGTGAACTGGGCGAATTCGTACAAAGACTGATTCCCCACGGCCTCAAAGGGCTCGAAGCCTACACCCCTTACACCGGCCCCGACCCGATCGACGGTTACCGGGCGGTAGCCGAAAAACACCACCTTCTTGTAACCGGCGGTTCCGATTTTCATGGAGTGAGTAAGCCCAACCACAAGCTGGGGTACTATGCGGAGGGGAAGTTGATTCCGGAGATGTGTGTTGAGGGGGTTATGGGGGCGGTGGTTTGAGGGAGGAGAAACCACAGAGTACACAGAGATCACAGAGAAAAAATTGGGTTTGCTACCGCACTTCGTGCGGCACCAAACCGGAAAACTAAAACTTCACTCTCTGTGCCCTCCGTGCTCTCAGTGGTTTCTCTTCCGTGGAGTCCAAATCGGAACGTGAGGGAGGAGTAACCACAGAGTACACAGAGATCACAGAGAAAAAATTGGGTTTGGTTCCGCACTTCGTGCGGAAGCAAACCAAAGATTAATCTCAGTGCCCTCCGTGCTCTCAGTGGTTTCTCTTCTTCCTCCCCCGTGGAGTAAAAACCAGCATTTCAATCCCAAAACCCAACAGTCCACAAAGAAAACCAAAAAATTCATCTCTGTGTCCTCCGTGCTCTCAGTGGTTCCTTTTCCGTGGAGTCCAAATCGGAACGTGAGGGAGGAGAAACCACAGAGCACACAGAGATCACAGAGAAAAAATTGGGTTTGCTACCGCACTACGTGCGGCACCAAACCGGAAAACTAAAACTTTACTCTCTGTGCCCTCCGTGCTCTCAGTGGTTTCTCTTCCGTGGAGTCCAAATCGGAACGTGAGGGAGGAGTAACCACAGAGTACACAGAGATCACAGAGAAAAAATTGGGTTTGCTACCGCACTACGTGCGGCACCAAACCGAAAAACTAAACTTTACTCTCTGTGCCCTCCGTGCTCTCAGTGGTTCCTTTTTCTCCCCATTGGAGACACCCGACATGCAATCAAACGAACTCACAGAAATCATCATTGGCGCAGCCATCGAAGTACACCGGGAACTGGGCCCGGGACTTCTGGAGTCGGCCTATGAGAAGTGTCTGGCTCGGGAACTCCATATGCGGGACATACAAGTCGAACTGCAGAAACCGGTACCGGTTTCATATAAGGGAGTGCAGCTCGATTGCGGTTATCGCATAGACATGCTCGTACAAAATCAAGTCCTTCTTGAGCTGAAAGCCGTCGAATCCCTTACTAACATTCACCAAGCACAACTCCTTACATACATGAGACTCTCAAACGTCAGTCTGGGATTGCTGATCAATTTTAATGTCAGAATGCTTAAGAACGGGATTAAGAGGTTTATTCTGTGATTAGGGGGGAGGAGTAACCACAGAGCACACAGAGATCACAGAGAAAAAATTGGGTTTGGTTCCGCACTACGTTCGGCACCAAACCGTAAAACTAAACTTTATTCTCTGTGTCCTCCGTGCTCTCAGTGGTTCCTTTTCCGTGGAGTCCAAATCGGAACGTGAGGGAGGAGAAACCACAGAGCACACAGAGATCACAGAGGAAGGATTTGGTTTGCTACCGCACTTCGTGCGGCACCAAACCGAAAAACCAAACTTTACTCTCAGTGTCCTCCGTGCTCTCAGTGGTTCCTTTTTCTCCCCCGTGGAGTAAAAACCAGCATTTCAATCCCAAAACCCAACAGTCCACAAAGAAAACCAAAAAATTCATCTCTGTGTCCTCCGTGCTCTCAGTGGTTCCTTTTCCGTGGAGTCCAAATCGGAACGTGAGGGAGGAGAAACCACAGAGCACACAGAGATCACAGAGGAAGGATTTGGTTTGCTACCGCACTTCGTGCGGCACCAAACCGAAAAACTAAACTTTACTCTCAGTGTCCTCCGTGCTTTCAGTGGTTCCTTTTCTTCTCTTCCGAGTTACAAATGTCAAACAATATCCTGAACCGAGCCCGGGAAATACTCAACTGCGAAGCCGACGCCATTCGGGGAATCCCCCTCAACGGCGCCTTTGAAAAGGCCGTAATGGCTATTGTCGAAAGCCGGGGGAAAGTGATCACCACCGGTATGGGGAAAGCGGGCAATATTGCCACGAAAATGGCCGGCACGCTCTGCTCAACGGGAACACCGGCGGTGTATCTTCACCCCGGAGAATCCGCACACGGCGATTTGGGTCTTGTCGCTCCCGAGGACATCATAATCGCGTTCTCAACAAGCGGCAAAACCCGCGAAGTCCTCGAAATGCTCGAACGGGCCCGCGGTCTCGGCCCGATAACCATAATAGCCATAACCTCGCACCCCGACGCCGAAATCCGCAAACTCGCCGATATCGAAATCGATATGGGAATCATAGAAGAACCCTGCCGACTCAAACTTACCCCCTCGGCCAGCACGACGGTCATGCTTGCCATAAGTGACGCGTTGGCGTTGGTGGTAATGGAGAAGAAAGGGTTGACGCTGGAGCAGTATGGGGTTCGGCATCATGGGGGGTATCTGGGGGAGCGGTCTCGTGGGGGTGGTGGTTTGGGGGAGTAACCACAGAGTACACAGAGAAAGAATTGGGTTTGCTTCCGCACTACGTGCGGTAGCAAACCGAAAAGCTAAAACTTTTATCTCTGTGTCCTCCGTGCTCTCTGTGGTACCTTTTTCTCCCCCGAGGAGTCACAACACATGCAACCAAACGAACTTACAGAAATGATCAGTATCTTTTGGTTCTTGCCGGTCTCCGATGTAATTGAGACAGGATTTTTATCATGTTGGATGACGAAAAACTAAGCTTTGCCGTGTCGGTGATAAAGGAAGCCTGCAGTGAAAATGGGCTTGCTGTCGTACGTACGGTTTTGTTCGGGAGCAGAGCAAAGGGCACCGCTAATCATGAGAGCGACTGGGATTTTCTTGTTTCTGTGGACAAGGAGCCTTCTTTCAGGATTAAAGCAAAAACTGCCTCCTCCATTCGAACAAAGCTCGCATCATTCCACATATCCGTCGATATTATAATCAAGTCCGAAGACAGAATCGTGCAGGAACGTGAGAATCCTGGGTTAATCACCCATTACGCGCTCAAAGAAGGTTGCGTGATTTGAATACTGAGACAGTTCGACTTTGGCACCGAAAAGCCGAAAACGACTATAAAACCGGTATTGATGAACTGGCTACCGAAGAGCCGGCGACCGATACCGTTTGCTTCCACATGCAACAATGCGTGGAGAAGTACCTGAAGTCATTCCTCGTATTCCACAATCGAGAAATGCCAAGGACTCACAATTTGGCGGTTATTCTTCAGTCATGCATCGAGCTTGATGCTGAGTTTCAGACTCTGCGGGATCAGGGCATTGATTTGTTAACTGATTACGCGGTATCGTTGCGGTATCCCGATGACTTCTACATGCCTTCCATAGAGGAGTGCATGAGCGCACGAGATCTTGCACGGAAGGCTCGGCAATTTGTTCGGGGTAAGTTAGTATTCGATTGACATAGGTATCACTCAGTGCTCTCCGTGCTCTCTGTGGTTCCTCTTTCCTTTGTGGATTCCAAAACTGTAACTCATAACCCAATCCCCAACAGCTAATAGGGAAAAACCAGAAAATTCATCTCAGTGTTCTCAGTGCTCTCTGTGGTTCCTTTTTCCTTTGTGGATTCCAAAACTGTAACTCATAACCCAATTCCCAACAGCTAATA
>CAYFVL010000150.1:0-14339 GCA_964346405.1 uncultured Fibrobacterota bacterium | reverse complement strand
AAAATTTACAAACCAGGTACAAAGTAGAAGCGTTCTACCTGAAGGAGGCGCGGTATGAGATTCCCGGCATGTATGATTCTGGTATCGATCGGGTTGTTGGCGAGACACGCACAGGGGGTAAAGCCCGGAGATGAGTATCCCGAAATGGCGCCCAACGGAGTATGGACCTGGTACGGAGAGCCCAAGGCGTTTTATCATGACGGTGAGCATGAAAAGACTTATGTCGGCTGGATCACCTCGGGGGGCGGAGACGTTATGGTAGGATCATACAATCATGCCGATGGAACGATTGAGTCATCGGTTCTCCACGAGAAACTGGAAAACGACGACCATGATCACCCCTCAATTGTCATTCGCCCCGACGGGCATGTACTTGCATTCTACTCGAGGCACAACGGCGACACTCTCTTTTACCGGATTTCCCGGCGACCGGAAGATATTACCGAATGGCGGGAGGAGATGACGATACCCCTTACCACAAACTGCACCTACCCGAACGTACTCCAGTTACCCGGTGAAGGAAACCGCATGTACGTGTTCTACCGTGGGAAACCAATGTTCAATACCAGCGACGATGGAGGTGAAACATGGACTCAACCCAACCGGTGGGCGTCCGGCGTGGCGGCGGGATATATAAAGTATTGCACCAACGGGAATGACGAAATTCACTTTGCGTCTGAGAAGAGCCATCGCAGGAAAGGTGGCAACATTTTTTACGCCTGTTACAAAGGCGGATCGTTTTACCGCGTGGATGGTACAAAAATCAAAGATCTTGCCGATGGTGAGTTGAATTCCTCTCAGATGGAAGTCATTTACGATCAGGGGATACAGCAGGATCATGCCTCGGTGTGGGACATTGCCCTGGACAATCTGGGAAGACCGGTGATTGTCTATGCAAGAGGATTGCAGAATTACGAAGGCCATAGCTACTGGTACCTGCGCTGGGACGGCTCCGCGTGGGTCAGACATAAAATTGTCGATGCGGGATCGGGATTGGTGACCGGAAATGAGTGCGGGTTTTCCGGCGGCCTTACACTCGATCATGCAAATCCGGGCGTTGTATACCTGGCACGAAATGAAAAAGTGGGCGAGGAGTATACTCCACATGAAATCGAGCGGTGGGAAACAAAGGATGGTGGCCAAACCTGGTCATCGGTGGCGATTACCCGAAACTCGTCGAAAAAAAACCAGCGTCCATGTGTACCTCGTGGCAATACGAACGGGGAAGTGGGTCTAGTGTGGTTATACGGTCCATATAAAGGACTTGCCAACTACGAAACAACCGTGCGCTATACAAACACAATCGATTACACAACATTCCTCCGCGACAGCCGTGAACGCAAACCCTGCGTGCTTTCCACGGAAACGCGGGGGGGAAGTCATACCGGGAGCGTGTTCGACCTCCGGGGCCGAACTATTGGAAGCGAGATCGGATTCCAGCGACCCGAAAAGAAAGACGCCGCATCGATCCGGGTACGTCGCTGGAGTCGCGGCCGTGAAATCGAAACGGATTGTTCATTGAAATAGCCTTGCCGTATAGAGAAGGGAAAGTAGCGTATGAGGATGACATTTTCGACTGTTCTGATAGTATTGGTCTGCCTGCGGACCGCCGTTGCGGAGGTGGACAGCCTGTCACCCGCCTTCATTTCAGAGATGGCTCAGAAGGTGTGTTCGTCTCCCCCGGATCGAAGTCAAAGCTGGATCGTTGCCCCCCTGGCCATGGGAGTCATGTCCACCTACCGGATTACCGGCGACACGACTTATCTCGAGTGGATACGGCAATGGGGCCGAGGTTTCGATATGAGTCACGGGGATAACGGTTGTCGCGGTCAGGTGTGGACTGACCTTTACGAGGAGGAGCCACGGGATGAATACATTGCGAAGACGAGAGAGTATCTTGACGAACAAATGGAAAACGATTCCATAAACGGATTCGAGTATTGGGCATGGTGTGATCTTCTCTTTATGGAACCACCAGTCTGGGCGGCCATGGGAACTCTCGAAAACAACGTCGGCTACTGGGATGAGATGACGTTGGCCGCCGGTGCCGGTCAGATTCGTGGTTCCACCCAACCGAAATCCAGGGTCTCGATCCATAACGTGCACCGGTATCCCGGTATGTTTTTCGATCTGCGCGGTCGACAGAATTCACTGAAATCCAGGAGCGGGGCGCCGAGCGTCCAAATCGTTCCAGGCTTCCGCGCGACTCCACACGGCCCGGGGGAGTTCGATCCGGCAAATTGAAACTGAATGAACCCGGCGGTGAATGCCGGGGCGCCCGCCAGGGAAATTTCTGACCCTGGAACTCCGATATTTTCGGAAATTTCCTCGATTGATGATTATATTATTGCCTGTGATGTAAAAAACGGGAGGTGATCCGCTGATTTCTCCGATTCCGAGGTGAAGGGTAAGAAAATGTCTTCTAAGAAAAGGTTTGTCCGTCTTGTTGTCGCTTTGCTTGTCGTTGGCTCGATATCGTACGGCGAGACCGGGGATTACTATGCCCGTTCAAAATGGGGATTTAAATCTCTGCTCGACAGCGGTGAACTGACGCTTAGCATACTGCTCATATCGGTGGAGTACAGCGGCGGGATCATTGACCCTCCCGACGACTATGACGCCCAGGACCGAGATATGGAAAAGACAAATCAGCGCATGAGGGAGAGTTCTTACAACCAGGCGTGGTATAATTGGGCCATCTATCCCGGTAAAGATGAGGACCCGCTTATCGTGGATGGGAGCGCGGTGGTTGGTGACAACGGAAAAATTTCGGGTTGGCAGGGGCAGTACAGTCTTTTCCAGGCAGCCATGAGTGCGGCTCGGGACCGCTATGGTTCCGATGTATTCAGTGGCAATCGTCACATCTATGGACGAATCAAAGGAAAACAGGGCAGTGCGTTTCCCACAACCCAGTACGCTTTTGGGAATGCCGGAGGCGGCGCACAGTGGCACGAACTGATACACAATCTGGCTTTCAATCACGGCAGTGATCTGACTACGCCCATCACTCTGGCTGGAGGCGGCTCGTTCAACGCTCCCATGCGGGCGGTGAAAGGATGGATACGGGAAAATGAAGGGTATTTCCGAGTTACCCAGAGTGGGGTCTACAGGCTTTATGACCTCGACAGTCCCGAACTGTTGGAGGATAAAAATTTCGCCTGCGTGATTGAGAGGTTCGTCGAGGATTCATCGGGAGTACGTGCGCAAGCCGCCGACCTCTGGATCGAGTATCGCCCCAACCCACCGGCGAAACAGCATGAGACTCTCACAAGGGGTGTACGGCTCATTAATTACGGCACACTGGGCGAGAGCAACGCGGGCCGAACCATCGATGCAACCCCGGACAACGGTGTAGACCCGGATCATGCATTAACTATTGGAAGTAGTTGGATAGACGAAGACAACAAGGTGAAGGGCGAGGAAATCGTGGGGACCCAGGCAATCATTACGCCTCTGCAGGTCAACGATACCGAGCCAGGGAGCATCGACATACGTATTGAACTTCCGGAGGATATCACCGTGGCACGGGCAAAGACCGATCGTCGAGAGATTGCTCGAGCGGTGATCGGTAAGCACGCCGGTTCGATAGAAGTATCCATTCCTTCCGACGGACCTCGCCATGCCGTACCTCTGAACGTATATGGGGTGAACGGCAGGCTGATCGCGGTGGTTTCCGGAGAACGCATGGGTTCAATCACACGGTATGAGGTTCCTTTGAACACTTTGAAGGCCGGTGCCGTGTATATGTTATGCCGGGGTGAACACACCCTTCGGTATGTCCACCGGTAAGCATTGTTCTCACAGGACCCGTCTCCGATTCGGTAGTGATGTTCGATGTTACAAACCGGGATCACAAAGAGCGCCGAGACGGGGACGCCCGCATACATGAGTATCAGGATTCCGGCTATCCCAATCTTCGAACCGAACCCCGTTCCATCACAAGCGGTTCGGCAACCAGAGCGCCTTCTGTTTCATCGTATTCTACAGGCACATCGCCCAGAATGGCGTGGCAGGCGGCATAGCCCAGATTGCTGCCTCCCGGGTCGATCGTGGTGATCGGCAGGATCGAAACATCCATATCGTTATCAAAAGAGACAAAGGACATTTCCTCCGGTACGTCGATTCTCAATCGCTTCAATGCTTTGATCATGTGAATGCTGAGACGGTCTCTCGTGGAAATCATGGCTGTAATGTCGTCGCACAGTAACTGGGGAAAAAACCCTTCTATGGAGCGTATCCGTTCGAGGAGTACATCGTCTTCTTTCCTTTTCAGTACGGGAAACTGGTAGAACTGCCTCCGCTCGGGAGCTTCGGGAGACGGCGGAAATTCCGGCCAGAGTGAGAGCAGGTGGGCTATAAACTCATAGGCACGGTGGAGCGCGTGTTCCCCGCGACCCATGACGAGCCATGACAACGTCTTGCGAACATGTGATGCGCCAAGCCCGTGTAACGAGCGGAGGTAATCGACACAGTTGCTTTTTGACAAACGCCTGAATCGTGCCACGGCCCCCGAGTTGGTTGTCAGCGAGATCGGCTCGGGGAAGTGTTCGGCCTGGATTGATAATGCCAACTCGCGAGTGAAATCCCAGTCATTGGTGTAGCGTGACACGTAAGCGACTCTTCTGTGTCCCATATGGTAAAGGTGGTCCAGCGCTTTTCCGCTGAACGCGTCTTCCTGAAACGTACACCGGTGATACCATTGCGGTTTCGACGTTTTCTCGACTACTCCGGCCTCTTTTCGGTCAATAGCCACAACCGGACGCTCGAACGAAACCAACACCTCCAGAAGGGCATGGTAGTTGTCGTACATCCCACTCAGGCCCAACACCAGACTTCCCGCATACGCATGCCGCTTTCGATCAATATATTCCTGGAGCGCCCGCGGACTCCGGAATGCCGGTCCGTAATCCTCGGTTATCTCATTGCGTACCACACACGGCAGGAGAAGTGTATTTGAGCGCGCGGCTTCTTCAATGAAGGCTGTGCGGAACGCGTTGGTTCGGACCCCGGAGAATCGACTGAAATACCCGGGGAGAGGTTGGACCAGTAGAATAAAGTGTCTGGGGCGAGGACGGCCGGCTTCCGTGCCGTTCGAAATCCCCGGACCGACAACCCAGCCCTTCCCCTTCTTATGGATGAGGTTGCGGGAAGAAAGCGTGGCCAGTACCCCGACAATCGTCGAACGCGAAGTGCGGAAGTCGTTACACAAAACCGTGATTTTCGGCAGTGCCTGGCCCACACGAAGCCTTCCCGCCGCGATTCGCAGGGTAAGTGCCTCGACGATACGGTCGGAAACACGAGACGACCTCGGCAGGGGTGCGGGGTTTGCCTGCATTTTCGGCCGCATCGGCCTTCCCCGGCCGCGTTCGAGTAATCCCCGTTCCTCGAGAATCCGGGCCGCCTTGCTCAACGTAGATCGTGATACCCCATATCGCAGGCAAAGCAATGACGTTTTCGGCAGCTCCGATCCGACAGAGGACTTGAGATCCTCCAGTAAACGGTCCACGGTTTGCCGCACCAGCGCGGGCGCGATCGGCACGGTCTCTTCGTATGTACGTTTGATACTACCACATCCTCAATCCGACATGGGCAATCGGCTAACGGCATTCGGCCTTCGCACAAAGCTACGGACGAAAAGTGTGCGTAAGCGGTTGTAATTTAATATGTTACAAAAACGCGTAAGACATTGCCACCGATATTACCGTGGGTTCTATACCCCAATTCCGGAATCCGTTGCCGGCTTGTTCCTAACTGAAGTATAAAAAGGCAGTAAAAACTTACGCAACAACTGTACTTAAAAACGCCTCTTGGCGCATTGATTCACGTTCGTCGGCCAACTCAGGGTATTGCTGGTAAACCGTTGCACAAGAGTAATTTACAAAAATGCCCGGGTTAAATCTAGCCCAAGTTTTTTGAATGATTCTGCCATACGCTTCGTGATCAATCTGGGCATGTTTTGTACTTTTTATTAAACATAAGCCTGCGCGACCACCGCGGACAATATAATATAGGCATAGGTATTGAAATCCGGCTGAGATGAAATATCAATCAGACTTCGACGGCCGGCCGTGAGTTGATTGCGAAACTTGGGTTAGTGTTTTATGGTCGGAATTCGCCCGTGCATTACATTAACGGCTTAACCTGGGGGGGGAAATGGCAGAGAGAAAAAAACTTGTTCCGGGAATACATCAGAATGGCATTTCTTCCGGCAGACGTTATTCACTATGGCGGATTGTCTCGATTGCTGCTTTTGTTACAGCGCTGAAAACGCTCTCCCCGTCGGCCGAAATGCCTTCGGCTTCGGCCGCGCTTGGCGCATCGGGTATGCAGGGCGGGTTCTGTGTGGTTGTTGGTACGGTGGACGGCGAGCTGGAGGCATCATTGATCGACGGTGGACGGGTGCAGGTACAGGGACTTGCCCTGACTCCCGAACATGCCCGGGCGGCGCGGCTGAATCTGTTCGGGAAGGGGCTCTACCCGGTAGCGTCGGTAACATACGAGTCATCGGTCAAAACGCTACCCTACACGGATCGACTCGTGAATCTTCTGATAGCCGATCTGGACGCTCTGGGGGATAAAGCACCTTCGCTTACGGAGATCGATCGGGTTTTAGCGTACGAGGGGGTCGCCTATATCCGCCAGAGCGGTATCTGGACCTCTCGGCGCAAAGACACACCCGACGACATTTACCGATACACTCATTGGAAGGGGGATTCTACCGTCAATAGCTACCAACGGGATTACCGCGCGGGATTGCCCAACCAGGTACGCTGGATCGGCGCTCCCACCTACGGCCTGTTCAACAGAAACGGCGACGGTACCAATGTCATGGAATCGGAGCGAGTGACGGGAGGCGCATGGATGGGATTGTTTGGCGGCGCCATTCATTGCCGTGATGCGTTCAGCGGCGTGTTGCTCTGGAGAAACGAACTGGACGGCGAAGACCGCAACACCGCTTGTGAGCAGGCGGGAGGAGAAATGTTTGCGGCAAATGACAACCGTCTGTTTGCGCTTCAAGCAAAACCGGGCGGGTCACTGGTTGCCTGCAACATCCGAACCGGTGCGCTTGAAAAAAGATACGACAAGGGGCCGCAACTCAGATCGTATATAGACAACCGAGGAAATGAAAAACTGAACTGGTGGGATGCCAACCTGATGGGCCTTTCTCAAACTCTTCTGCATGAAGGCCGCGTTGTGCAATTATTCGGTAACAGCGTATACTGCTACAACGAAGAAAACGAGCAAATCGAATGGAAGTGGACCGCCGCACCGGATTCGACAACAATTATCCGAAGTGGTGTTATACAAGACAGCGTGCTCACGGTTGCCGTCACGTATCGCCCGGCGGAAATACCTGATACTCTGGGGAGTTTCTATACCTGGAACAAGTCTTCGGATAGAGGCTACAAAGCCGACCTTAAGAGGGTGGTCGGGCTTCGCCTGAACGATGGAGAAGAGTTGTGGAGTATAGACGAGTTTCCGGGGTCAACCGGTAAATTCCATGAATTGATCGCCGGGGGAGGCGGCCGGGTATTCGCGGTTTTGCTGGACCGTCTCTGGGAGCACTGTATCGATGTTCACAATGGGAAAATCCTCTGGAGCAACGACAAAGGAGGAACCGGTCATTACAATGTTGGAAGCTATCGGGGTAATATCACCGTTCTTGCCGAGGAAAATCTGGTTGTGTTCGGTAATCACGGAGGGTACGCTTCGCACAATTTGAGCACGGGCGTTCGAGTGGGTGGAATGAAAATGGACTATTGGGGTTCCTGTCCCGGCGCCACCGTAACTCCCAACTATCTTATCGCGTCAATGTATTTCACGCCTTTCTCGAATGTCCAAAAGGACTTGAGTAAACGAGAGGACTCGGATTTCAAGTTGGTCAGTATCGGTGGTTCGGCCTGCAATGTCTATCCGATAGTGGCTTATGGCAGTTACTACCAGATGGGAGGTCGTTGTTCCTGCCGACGCGCGCTGCCCGCCCAGTCGTGTGCTCAGGCGGTTCAGCCCGTGGCGTATGTGTCCGACGGTAACCGTCTTGGACTGGAAGCCGACGGTGGTCTGATTAGTGAAAAACTCGAACGACAGACACAGGGTCACCAGACATTGATCGGAAGTGAGTGGGGACCGGCTTCATTCGGAGAATACATACCCCGTTCGGATATGACCTGTGACTGGAAAAAACCACACTCCCGGTTCAAGTTTTTAAGCTCCGGTGAGCAGTATAAACACTGGAAAAATGCTCCTTCGTGGACGGGGCTTGCTCAAGAGGAGACTTCACCCGTTCAGGCGGGAGACCTGACATTGACCGCCATTGTACACGAACATCGGCTGACTGCCACTCGCGGCGGAGAGGTATTATGGAACTATGTGGCCGGCTCCCGTATATCACATCGGCCAGAGGTCGATGGAAATCGTGCCTATTTCGGCTCGCACGACGGCTATGTGTATGCGGTGAATCTGACGAACGGTTCCACCGCGTGGAAATTCATGGCCGCTCCGGCCGAATCCAGAATGAATGCCTGGAATCAGATTGAATCCTGTTGGCCTGTGTTCGGGGTAGTGCTCGATGAAGGCAAATTGTATGCAACGGCCGGCCGACTGGCCACTCTGGACGGTGGAATTCACGCCTACTGCCTTGACGCCGAAACCGGCGAAATCCTTTGGCACGTTCGAAATGTAAGCGGGTATGCCACTGAGGAACTGACGAACAATCCGCCGGATCATATCAAAGAATGTGATCCTCAGTTGCATCCGGATATGGCCGCTATCAGAGGTATGACAATCAGCTATGCGCTGAATGATGTTCCCTATCTGGAGAATGGATGGCTCAAGGTTCACGACTGGTTTGTTGACATAAGCAACCCATCGGATACAATATTGTATGGGGAAAGTCTTCCGGTCCGCTCAGTCATACCCAGGTCCGAACACGAAAACGGTATTCGACATCGTGACGGCCTCGGGACTAACATGGAGGTGCGCAATGGACTGCTGTACATACGTGGTCTGAAAAACAAGTCTTTCAAAGTCGGGGTGAACGACGCGATGGGTCGGTCGGTTATCAGCTTGTCGAAGGAAGATACCTATCGAGTGGATGTCGGCCTTCGTGATTTGCCGGACGGCATCTATTTCGTATGGTTACAAGCCGATGGCCGGAAGCAGGTCGCGAAAGTCAAACTGCTTTCCGGAAAGTAATTTGTCGGTTGAGGAATTAGAAAGCGACTTCACGTGTGGTGGAACGGTGTTTACAAGCTTTTAACCCATAAGATGGAGATATCAATGAAAAGGTATATCTTCGCATGTTTGCCGGCCCTCCTGGGCTGCATCGCTCTTGTATCGGCGGAACTTCCGTCCGCTCAGGAAATTCTCAACCAGTCCGGTGTGCAGACCGGGTTGGCGGTTGTTCTCGGTACCAGCGACGGAAGTCTGGAATCCGAACTTCACAATGACGGGCGTATTCTGGTCCATGGTCTCTCAACCGATCAAAACGCGGTTACTCAGGCTCGAAGTCGGCTTCTTTCCGACAAAGTGTATGGACTTGCTTCCGTGGATTACGTTTCAAGCTTGACACCGCTTCCCTACTACGAGACCCTCATAAATCTGCTTGTTGCGGATCTGGACGCACTCGGCGAGGGTGCTCCCCCGCAATCCGAGATTATGCGCGTTCTGGCCTACAATGGCGTGGCGTATCTCAAAGAAGGTGGGATCTGGTCGAAAACGGTTCGTGAAATGCCGGATAATGTCGACGAATTCACCCATTACAGGTACGATGCCGCACGATCGAATGTCTCAGGGGACGGGCTTGCCGGTCCGCCGAATGCAATTCGCTATGTGGCGCGTCCCACATCCCATCAAGGGTACTACGGATGCAGAGTCGGAAACGGAGTCACTCTTCACCTGTCCAACCGGGGAAAAGCGAACAAATATCCGGATCCTCCGGACAGGCAGATAGCGCATCCTCATAGAGTTTTCGCCAAGGATGCATTCAGTGGAATCCAGTTGTGGTATAAGGATGTCTACATCACCAATAAAACTCCTGAGATCCGAACCATCGGAGATCAATATGCACTCCTTCTTGCCTGTGAAACCAATCCCCGGGATCCAATAGGGCTGGAGGCACTTGATATGCGAACCGGTGTGCGGATATGGCGCAAATCCTACGATGATCTCACCGGCTTGTCCGCCGAAAACATTGCGGACGCCAAAGGTATGATGTGCGTGCTGGCCACGGAGGGAATAGTAGTCCACAACTGCCGAAACTATGTGTTTGCGAGACGGGAAAGCGATGGTGAAGAGCTGTGGCGGCGGAAACTGGCTGGGAATGTAAGGCAGATCATGTCGGCTGATGGTTTGGTCCTGGCCCAGGTTGCCGGTGAATCCGGGTACAATTCAAAACTTGTCGCATTGGAGCTGGAAAGCGGCGAGGATGTCTGGGAAAAAACCTCCAATCAGTTGATGGACGGCGCGGTGCCGGGACTTGGCACAAATACCTATGTACAATTGTTCAGTATCGATGGATATTTCGACGGCAAGCTACCGTTGATATTCTGGAAAGACTCCGAGGGGGACGCCGTCGTAATGATGTGCAAACTCAGCACTGGAGAACGGCTCTGGGCTGTTCGCGACACTCTCAATATCGGGGGGCACCTGGGACCGGACAAGTGGGAAACCTATCCCTATGGTGACCACCTGTTCGCCGCAAGTCTTACCAGAGTACGATGTTATCGAATCGACAATGGCAGCCCGGTTGATGAGAAAAGCTGGGGTGCCTTCAGCGGTGGAAACTATAACGGCATCAGATGGAGTAACTGTAACACCGGTATTGCAACCGAAAAATTCCTCATGGTTCATAAACTGTTTCAGCCGTGGGATTCCATTGCAACGCTCACCGAGGGCGGCGGCGGCGGATTGAAACACTGGCCGACGACCTATTTGAATCGTCTGATCAGCCACGCGTGCAAGGGATACAGCACACCGGCCTACGGATCCATCTATAACGACGAGGGGACATGCAACTGCGCGTCGTTTTTACCTGCAAGCACCGCTTTGTTCGCCAGGAAGCCGGTAGTGCCGGTCGCCGACAATACGCGGTTGGATCTGGAGTATGACGGTACGGTTGCGAACGAATCGGTTGAGGTCCAGGCAACCGCGCATGCCACGACGGTGTCGCTCGACTGGAAACTTCCCGACAAGCGGATGGCCATGTGCTATTCCGGTCCTTCGGACAAAGAAAACGGACGTCCGCGTGGAGAAGGCTCGATGGAGGTGTGGGGCTACAGCATCACCGTCACTGATCCGGTTGTCGCCGGAGACCTCCGGATTGTGGCCCACGTTCATGAACATCGAATTGCCGCCGAACGAAACGATACCCAAGTGTGGAATTTTATCGCCGGTGGACGAATCGGTTCACGCGGGGGCCTGCAGACAGACGGGGAGAGGGTCTATTTTGGCTGTCATGACGGGTATGTGTATGCGGTAAATCTGTCCGACGGGTCTTTGGCATGGCGGTTTCTTGCTGCTCCGGATGATTTTCGCATGTCGGCATTCGGCCAGGTGGAATCATCATGGCCCGTGTTCAGCGTCGTTCTGGATGGGGGTTCGCTTTACTGCAGCGCAGGACGGCATCAGGACCTCGACGGCGGCATACACTTCTACTCGCTTGATCCGACAAACGGAGGTATACAGTGGCATATTGACTACCAGAGCGGCTTTGTAATGGAGACAAACAAGGACGACGACGAAAACGGCAGTTCGCATGCCGGTCGAACATCGGCAATCAACGGGCTGCTGGTAGTTCAGGATGGAGAACTGATTCTGAACCCGATTGCCTCTTTTTTCAAGTTCCCGCTTGAGAATCCCGAAAGCTGGGTCAGAAATGAGGACGACATCGTACCGCCGCTTATTCCGGAAGATAATCAAGTCGGGGCCGGCGTTCCGCGGTTTCAGGGCGGTATCAAAGTGGCCTTCGCACGAAGGGAACTGGTCATAGAATCGGTAACCCCGCGGAGCATCTCGGTATCGGCTCGTCCCGACGCCGATTATACCGTACGAATGTACGATCTCAAAGGAAGAACTCTGGCGTGGTTTTCCGGAACCGGAAGTCGCGCGTTCACTATCGAGCCGGAAAAACGTCCGGGCAGCGGATACTACATGGTTTCCGTGAGTGGTAAAGGCTATGAAACCGTCACAAAAAGTATGATGGTCACGCCGCTCAAATAGTGCCTGTCCGGAAAAACTTCGTTCGGCCGGGTGAGTCGAGAACGCGCGATATTGTTTCAACCCGACTTCGACAGCCTAGCCCAAGTTTCGCAGACTTGTCGTCCACAGCTTTATGCGAAGGCCGAATGCCGCGAGTCGGCCGCAAAACTCGGGCCAGGGCGCTTCTTGTAAGTTTTGATCACACGCCGGTCTTCACATAATGCCGTCAGGCGATTGTCGCTGTTGGGCTGGGTTGGTCATCTCGATTTTCCCCACTTTCCAGGACGGCAAAACGGAAGCGCACTATCCGTGAAGAGGTGAGCTTATCGCTTACCAATTCACGGATTCCTCACATTCAACGAGCCTCGGATCAACTTCACTCCTTTTTGTGCCGATCCGGCCGCAAACGGCTTCATGAGCAGGCGCACTGCTGCTCTACCAATCTCTTCGTATGCAAAATCGAACGTAGTGAGGCCATACGCGGCGCCGATATGCAGGTTATCGAAGCCGAATACCTCCACGGAAGACGCGTTCTTTGTATTTTGCCGTAGATACGCCATTGCCGTAAGCGCGAGATAGTCATTTGAGCATATCCAGCCGGTCGCATTTTTATTGCGGGCCGCTTCAAAGACCGGTTTCATAACCTCCGTCATTCGAGCCAGTTCCCTGATACGATATCCCGGTCGAAGAAACAGATTCCACCGCACTAGCGGAGGGAGCGAACGCCACTGAGAAAGCGGCATCAGTTGTGTTACCACGGAATGAACGGGCGGACGTGGATGGGAAGACAGAGGGTTTTGATAATGTTGTGAGGGGAACAGGTATTCAATTGATCTGCCCGGCCCCGAAAACCACGGGGCGGCGCCTTCGAGACGTTGTCGGGTCCACCCCGGCTTTGGTTCTTCCATCCCCAGAAACACAACTCTTTTATGGCCGTTCAGGATGAGATGCTGCGCAACCCGGCTTCCTGCATATCTATTATCGATACCGATGGATACGACATGGGGCGCATTCCGAAACGAGGTGTTCTGTTCGTCACGATTCACCAATATGCATGGGATCTCAGGGTGATTCAATATTTCCCTCAGGGTAATCCTTTTCACCGGTGGTACGACTATGAGTCCGGCTGAGACCTCGTCGGATAGGCCCCCACTGCGGCCGGAGCCCTCAAGTACGTATCGAAGGCTGCCCCAGTTCGCCCAGGAAAGCGTCGATTCGATTCCCCGAATAAGACGCATCGCCAACTCATCAGAGGTGCTCCCTTCCGAAATGACCAAAGATACCCGGGCCGAGGTCCCGGGTCGGAGCGGATTGTCCTCGGATGTTCGAAGACGTTTTCCAGTGTTTCGGACGATTCCCCGTCGTTCCAACATGACGACCGCCGTCCGGGCGGTTTTCCAGGAACAGTGCAGGTTGTGTGCTACATCGGAAATCGACCGAAACGGCAATTCCGTGGCGGGATGGGCGCATATTCGCTCCATAATCTCTTCTGCAACGGCATCGGCTCTGCATCCATGGAGTTGTTGGTCGGGATGATGGTCGGATTCAAGCTGATATGTCCGGTAATATCGGCCATTATCGGCATTTTGCGTCACAACTCCCCGGGCTGAGAGGATCTCCAATGCTCTTCGCACAGTCGAGTGTGAGACAGAGAAACGCTTTGCCAGGCTGCGCAATGATGGAACAGGCCCACTGATTGTGCGCATTTCCTCCAGTATCTGTTCGATTTTTGTCGCAAGCTTTTCTGAAGTGTTCGAATATTCCACCGCATGTCCTCCGTTTCCTGTACGAAACTGTATTTTCATCCCGATTCCGCTCAGCGAACGTATTGTTTCCGGCGCTCGAATGCCCCGGCTGCAAATGCCATCCGTTGAATTCGTCCGGTAACCGCCTCAATCACGCCTTGCCGGTGCATCACTAATCGGGCAAAGCATATCGTCGATTATTAACGGCACATTAGTCGCACGAGCACAGCGGTCTTGTTACAAAGATACATATCGTACTTGTTGTTTTCATGCTATGTTGGCACAAGGCAGGTGGATGCCGGTAGTTTATCATTGTCGAGCAGTCCAGAAGCAGGGGCATCGTTAGCCCAAGTTTCGCAGTCGAGAGCGAGCATTATGCGTAAGATGTTGTGCGAG
>CAYFVL010000149.1:0-14404 GCA_964346405.1 uncultured Fibrobacterota bacterium | reverse complement strand
CGGGAGTCGCCACTTTGGGGGCTGCCGCATGGATCACTACATCTGGGAAACCGCATTCGGCGAGGATACGTGCACAGCCGGACACCGCCATTTCCGGTGTATTGCGTTGGGTACTGATATGAACCGGGATAAATGCCCGCAGATTACGTTTGGAATTTGTCAAAACGTGACGCAGGATTTCACCGCACTTTTCATTGGACAGGTGCGCTCTGCCGATTCGATCTCGTATGTATGGCGGGATACGACGGTCCTTTGCAAGCATCTCCGGATCATGGTTCGATTCCAGCACGATTGCGTCGGACTCAAGAAATCGAGCAAGTACGGCGCCGTCAACCGTTCCCAGGTCGGTAGCGATGGTGACCGTGCGACCGCCGGCCTCGATTCGATACCCGAAACATCCACCTTCCGAATCGTGAACCACTTCGAAGGGCTCAACGGAGAATGGACCAATTTCAAAGGGACACAGAGGAAGTGACTGGATATATCGTGGGGTCATGCGCGCCGCGCCCGAACGACTGGTAACCGGGGGAATCAGCGATTCGCAGCAATAGAGAGGAACGCGTTTCTTGATAAGCGAACGAAGCAGACGAAGTTTCATATGGTCGCCATGCACGTGAGTGATGAGCACTCCAGTTAGCGTATGGAGAGGTATCCCGTGAACGGCCAGAAGGGTTTCAACATATTTTCGTGAGAATCCGATGTCGACCAGCAACGCGCCTTTCTCGTTCCAGATAAGGGTACAATTCCCACTACTGCTACTTCCCAGAACCTGTATGCAAAGATTCATGTGTCGTTCCTTGACCTGGGCCGGCGAATTACCTGGAAAGCGCACTCCGCCATGTTTCAGGTCGGAGTGCGGTGCTTCGCTGTTTCGTCCTGTTACGAAATGAACAGCATCTCACGATACTTCGGCAGGCTCCACACCTCATCCGGCAGTACCCGTTCGAGTTTGTCGACGTGTCCGCGGATATGTTCCATATGCGGTTTGAGTTCGTCAACAAAGTAGTCGGCTTTTTTCCACTCGTCCATTTTTTCCGACATTGAAAGCATATCTTCCATCTCGCCGAGGTGTTTGCGAACATAGAAAATGTCGGCGGAAAGTTTAGAAAAGAGCAGCTTCCGGTCATCCAGAGCGCCGATGGGAAAAGCCATTCCGTCGTCGGTGGCAAATTCTCGAAGCACTTCCAGACTGTTTCCGATCTCAATCTGAAAATCGTAAGCGGCCGGGAGTACCTGAGTAGATACTATCTCATCAAGAGTTCGCGCTTCAATTTCCAACACCTTGTTGTAGATGTCGAGCCATATATTATACCTCGCGTGCAGCTCGGCCTTGGAGAAGACATTCAGGGTTTCGAATAATTTGACATTCTTTTCATCGACAAACGCGGTGAGTGCCTTCGGGGTCGACGGCTCGTTGGCCAGCCCCCGTTTTTCGGCTTCCTGGAGCCATTCATCCGAATAGTTGTTTCCCTCGAAAAGCACTCGTTTGTTTTCACGAATCGTATCGGCAAGGACAATAAGAACTGTTTCTTCAAAGCTCTTTTCCGAATTCCGCGCTTTCTTTATACGGTCAGCCATATTCGTCAGCGCTTCGGCGATAATGGCATTCATCACGGTGATTGACGTCGAAACGTTCATGGCACTGCCCAATGCCCGGAATTCGAACTTCTGACCGGTAAAGGCAAACGGTGAGGTGCGGTTACGATCGGTTGTGTCCTTGAAGAATTTGGGGAGCAGTTTCACCCCAAGGTCCATCACGTCTTTTTTGCTCAGATTCTGCTTTTCACCGGATTCGATGGTTTCCAGAATCTGGGTCAGTTGTGCTCCAAGGAATATGCTGATAATTGCCGGAGGCGCTTCATTCGCCCCCAGGCGGTGCTCGTTTCCCGCCGAGGCGACGGCCGCGCGCAGCAGATCGGCATGCTGGTTCACCGCTTCGATAATCGCAACCAGGATCGTGAGGAATTGAAGGTTCTTTTCGGGAGTGTCACCCGGATTCAGAAGGTTTTTTCCGTTATTATCGGCCAGCGACCAGTTTAGATGTTTCCCACTGCCGTTGATACCCGCAAAAGGTTTTTCGTGCAACAGGCACTCGAGTCCATGCCGTTTGGCTATTCGCCGCATGATGTCCATCAGCAACTGATTGTGGTCTGCCGCCAGAACGGAGTATTCGAAAATTGGGGCGAATTCGTACTGGTGAGGAGCGACCTCGTTGTGACGGGTAGTTAGCGGGATTCCGAGTTTGTAAGCCTCGACGGCAACATCGTTCATGTAGTTCAGAACACGCTCTTTGATTGATCCGAAATACTGATCTTCGAGTTGCTGTCCTTTCGGAGATGATGCGCCAAGCAAGGTTCGCCCGGCGAGTTGCAGGTCGCTTCGAAGACGATAGTATGCTTCATCAATCAGGAAATATTCCTGCTCGGGGCCGCAGGTCGAAACGACTTTGGTTACATCTTCGTTTCCAAACAGCTTAAGAAATTCGCATGCGGCGGTATTCAGAACATCGTCGCTTCTCAGAAGGGGAAGCTTCTTATCAAGTGCTTCACCGGTATATGATACAAAAATGCTGGGAATGCACAGCGTTTTTCCCAGGTCGACCTCGACGATAAACGCCGGCGAAGAGGGATCCCAGGCCGTATAGCCCCGTGCCTCAAAGGTCGCGCGCAAACCGCCCGAGGGGAACGACGAGGCGTCGGGCTCCCCTTGAATGAGTTTGGATCCGGTAAACCGTTCCATCACCATGGAGGTTCCCACCGAATGAATGAAACTGTCGTGTTTTTCGGCCGTAAGTCCCGTCATGGGCTGGAACCAGTGTGTGTAGGAGGTGGCGCCTTTGGCTATAGCCCATTCTTTCATCGCATCGGCAATTTCATCGGCCTGTCCTTCGGAAATAACGGCCCCTCCATTTTGCCACCGGCGAAAGGCGTCCATTGTTTCCTTTGAGATCATTTTTTCCATTCGTTCGGCACTGAAGGTATTCTCGCCGAAGTACTCGGATACTCGGGTTGGGACATCCTGCGGTGTTAACTGAACAGGTCCGATTGAATGGGTGATTTCCTGCCTTGTACTCACACTGGCTCCTTTATGAATTTCTAAAATGGGGTCTTTCTCTATGAAATCCCCTGTAATATCAACATTTTCCTACGGTTCAATATGATGGAAGGGAGAGTAGAGTGTGTTTTTTAGTGGCTTGATTCGCTGCATCACCATAGCATTCTTCGGTGGAACTCGGGGGTTTCCATAAAACCCCCGATGGTTGGAAGGGCGTATCCGCTACTGTAATTGACGGGAGCTGGTCACGCCAAGTGAATCGTACACCATTCGTGTGGCGCGAGACATGTTCAAGGTGTAGAAATGTATTCCACTAACCCCTTTGTCCAACAAGTCCATGACCTGTTGGGTAGCCCAATGTACGCCAACTTTCTCAACATAGTCGTCGCCTTCAGCCCGAGACACTGCCTTGAGCAGGGGAGCCGGGAAGCGAGTTCCGCGGGACAGTTCAGCCATCTTGCCCATGGTTTTAGCTGAGGTGATGGGCATTATCCCCGCAATAATAGGAACATTTATGCCCGCGATTTCACAACGTTCACAGAAATCGTAAAAATCTCTATTGTCAAAATACAACTGGGTGGTGATGAAATCGGCACCCGCGTCGATTTTCTCCTTGAGAAAATCAATTTCTTTCAGTCGATTGGGCGCATCGGAATGCCCTTCCGGATAGCCTGCGACACCGATTCCCATGGAAGGGAAATGCTTCTTTATAAAGGCAACCAAATCGGTGGCATAATAGAAACCGTCCACTTCGGGTTCATAGTTCTTGCTTCCCTGTGGAGGGTCGCCACGAAGCGCCATGATGTTTTCTATGCCGTTTTCATGGTATTTCTCAAGAATACCGTGGATTTCATCCCGACTCGACCCAACACAGGTGAGATGCGATACCACAGTGAGCCCGGTCTCGCGTTTGATCTTCATTACGAGATCATGTGTCAGTTGCCGAGTGCCACCGCCCGCGCCGTACGTCACACTGACAAATGACGGCTTCAGCGGCACCAGTTCCTGAATGGCGGTAAACAGGTTTTCCGAAGATTTGGGGGTTTTGGGAGGGAAAAATTCAAAACTGAAAGTGGTCGAATTGCTCTCTAGTACTTTCGAAATATGCATCTATAAAAATCCTTCCGGTAGCCGGAAAGTACAACATCAACGATTGAATCTGCTTGACCCCGCCCAAAGTGTTTTGATTGAATGAAAGTCGACCACTTCGAGCGAATGTCCCACGGATCGAACACGATCGGCGTCGATCCGGTTCATGAAAACCGGCCACGAGTATCCGGCGGACCGTGGTTGCCGGAAGGGGAGGTGCGAACCGGTTCCCCCACCGGCTTTTCCGGACTCCCCGAACTCACCGCCGGTGAGTTCGGGGAAAAATGTCTGGACCTGTTCCTACAAATGCTCTCAGGCTCAGCCCTTGTACATTTCATCAAAATGCTTCTGAGCCGTAACCATGGCCGAACGCATTATGTCTTCGGCTTTCGCGGTTTCGCGTGCACTCAGTGCGGACATCAGAGCCGATTCATCGAACTCTTCCGCCGCTTTTTCACAAGCTTCCCAGCTCAGGACACTTCTGACCACACGGTCGATTCCCTGTGCTGCGTTGTCGTAAGCACGAGTTTGCATGTCGTGACCCCGCCAGCGCTTGAATCCTGCTTTCTGAATGAGGCCGGCGATGGCAATATTCATGCCATTTACTCGCGCTCCGTGGTCGATATCGTACTTGCCGGGACCACCATAAATAATACCATCGTTATAGCCCTGGCTGTTGAGATGCATGTGCACCAACGCATTGTTGTCGATTTCTTCAACAGTGTCGTACACATGATCCAGTCCTATCATTTCGGAATGACCGAACTCTTTGTTTACGCCCTTTTTGGAAATGTCAATACCGAATTCCTTCTCCAGCTTATTCCAGAACGCAATCGCACTGGCAACTGTCGGAAGAAGCATTGCGGGGTGCCCCTCGTTGGGTTTCGGTTCGATACCCATGTACAGCTCACCGCCTGCTTTCTGCTCGTATTTGCACAGATCGGCGATGCTCTGTTTGAGGTACTGATACATATTTCCGATCGCGATTGATGCGAGGTCGTATCCGTATGATCCGTTCCAGAGAACAAATGTCGGCACGGCATCGGCGCTCCAGGCTTTTTTCAGCGGGCCATAGGCGAGATCGACGGTCTTTATACCGAGATCGTTGGCTGCTTTGCGCTCGTTTTCATCCATGGAGGTAATACCACCGTAGGCGAAATGCCCATGGGCACCCGGAGTGATCATTGCCAATGACATACCGGCATCGACCAGAGCATCCGCAATTTCCGGTGCCGTCTTCTCATCGACTTCGCCATCGTAATGGACCTCGAGACCGAGACCGACCGAATCGGGAAGGCGCGAGGCGACCTTGTCCTTCACCAGTTTAATCATATCTACGGTTGAGAAGGATCCCCCCCATTCCGGACGCATATCGCCTGGGACAAATCCACCCTTTCCAGGGTTAAAGGTCCATCGGCAGATACTGTGCAGTCTTTTTGCTGACATACTGAAGCCTCCTGTTGGCTATTGGTTGAGTGTATTCTTCAAAACTGAATTCCATTTTCCGTATGCATCCTGATACGCCGATTTTTTCGACTGATCAGGCTCTATCGTTTTGACGGTGCTGAGGCCGGCAAATGCATCTTTGGCGTCGGCGTAGATGCCGGCGCCGATTCCCGCTCCCCGAGCCGCACCTTGCGAACCGTCGGTATTGTACAGCTCGACCTGGGCACCGGTTATTGTGGCGAATGCTTCCGAAAACACCGGACTCAGGAACATATTCGCATGTCCCGCCCGAACTTTCTTGATCTCGGCGCCGACGCCTTTCATAATGTCCAGACCATAATTGAGGGCGAACACGATTCCTTCCTGCGCGGCTCTGAGCATGTGAGCCTTTGTATGGGTATTGAGTTCCATACCGTGAATCGAGGCGCCTATGTTGCGGTTGCCCAAGGTTCGCTCGGCCCCGTTTCCGTAAGGCAGGACGGTCAGCCCCTGCGAGCCGGGTTCAATTGAGCCGGCAAGCTCATTCATTTTCTCGTATGCGTCGTCGGAAGACATCACGTTATGGCGAAGCCAACTGTTAAGGATCCCGGTTCCATTTACGCACAGAAGAATTCCGTATCGGGGACTGCTTGAATCGTGGTTGACGTGAACGAATGTGTTCACCCGTGACTGAGGATCGTAATTGGGAGTATCGGCCACTCCGTAGACCACACCCGAGGTCCCGGCGGTTGCCGCAATTTCACCGGGATGGAGCACATTCAGCGAAAGTGCGTTGTTGGGCTGGTCGCCACCACGGTATGCAACCGGGGTTCCTTCCTTGATACCCAACTGAGTGGCCGCATCAGCGCCGATTTCGCCCTGATTGGTGAAAGTAGGCACGATTTCAGGAATGAATTCGGGATTGAACCCGAAATACTCCATGACGAAATCCGCGAGTCCGTCCTTCTTGAAGTCCCAGAGGATACCTTCGGAAAGCCCCGAGGGAGTGGTGCGCACGCTGCCGGTGAGACGCATTGCAACGTAATCGCCGGGAAGCATGATTTTGTGAATAGCTTTGTAGGTATCCGGTTCATTCTCTTTCACCCAGGCAAGCTTCGTTGCGGTGAAATTGCCGGGTGAGTTGAGAAGATGGTTCAGACATTTCTCTTCACCGATCTCTTTGAACGCCTTTTCTCCGTACGGCACGGCACGGCCGTCACACCAGATAATGGACGGGCGAAGAACCGATAGTTTCTTGTCTACGAGAACCAGCCCATGCATCTGATAGGAGATGCCGATCGCGGCGACATCCTGAAGATCAATGCCAATTGTTTCCTTGATTTCAGCGGTAGCCGCGACAATGTTTTCCCACCAGGTGTCGGGGTGCTGTTCCGCCCAACCGGGCTTTTCAGCAATAATCTGCATTTCCTTCTTCGGTGATGTTGCCGAACCGACTGCCGCGCCGGTTTGAGCATCAAGCAGTGTTGCCTTAATCGACGAACTTCCAATATCATAACCAAGTAGATAACCGGCCTGTGCCATGCGAAACCTATCCTTTCCCGAAAGGGATATTTGTGTACGGCGGACAGGTAAAATAATACCCGAAGAGCTTCGAGTGCGGCGGTAAATGCACAAAGTGCGGCCTTGCCGGTTTCCCCGATGCCGTGGGTGGCTTTTGGGTCGTTTTTTCGGGTATTAAACCCGAACTTTGGGGTTTTGCATCAGCCGTTTCCCAGTTTTCGAGCCGGACGGAGCCGCGTATGCGCGTTTTCAACCCGTCGGCATATGTTCTCCGGAAGATCTTCCCAACGTACAATGTCTACACTGACAGGAAGGTCCGATTCGGAGAAAGCGTCTTTAGTGCGCTCGATTCTCCGCCATTCCGATTCCTCCAGTCCTCTGATAACCAGGTCCAGATCCGAATACAGCTCCGACCCCCCTCGACTCGCGAACCAAATGCAAGGATTTCATATTCGGGCAAGTACTTTTCCAGAATGGCGACAACGGTTTTCTCCCATTGCGGAGGTAGTTCAATCATTTGTTTTCTCGAGTTCTTTGACAAAACTACGAGCATCCTGAGAAAACCCCCGAATCTCGTCGTATATGCGTTGCGCTTCCCGCTCGTCATAAGAATGAGCGATGTGGTTCCTCGCATCGGAGTACCGAAACCAGGCCGTGGGATCCTCGATAAGCCCGACACGTGCCGCGATACGAAAGATGTCTTTACGTGTGCGGGGCTGTGCTTCTTCGGAGAACGGTTTATTCGCATAAACTTCCAGCATAGCTCATATGTGAATTCAAAATGTTGAATTATACCGGCGCGGACTACGTTGCGTTCGATGTCGCTCAGATTACCAGGATAGTTATCATTTGCGACCACCGAAAGCGCCTCCTCAAGTGAAGAAACAGCTTTTTGTATGTGTGCCTGCCTGGAAACCACCCGTTTACCTCGACTATCGGTGCGCCAGCAGATAAGTGCTATACAGCTCATGAACGCGTGCCACCGTCTCGTTCATTCGTGCATCGAAATCGGCCAACGAAATGTCGGGATCAACGACTCTTCTGGCAAATCGGAGCCGGTCTTCGTCTTCGATGGGCAGGGCATGTACCTGACGGTCTTCCATGAGTTGCAGAAAATGTTCACATCGTCGAAGGAAAGTGTAATGACGCGCCAACTCAGTCGCAATCTTGTTTGGCAGAAGACCGTTACGTGCAAGATGCTCCAGCGCCTGGAGTGTGTTGGGGGTAAGGACGTCACATTGTGTACCGGCGTGGATCAACTGAAGCCCCTGAACGAGAAATTCGATATCTCGGATACCGCCTCTTCCGTTTTTGACATCAAATCCGCTTCGACGGGACACATGGGTGCGTGCGGCGGTTGTTCGGAGTTTTTCGATGTTGGCGGCGACGGCAGACGGGTCCTTTTCCCGGCACAGGAGGTCGTGCGTCCTGTCGAGCAGGGAACGGGCAATGTCGGCGTTTCCGGCAACGGATGCCGCCTTGAGAAGGGCCTGGATTTCCCAATCGGCGGCAGTTCTATGATAGTAGTCGCTGAGTGCCTCGATCGAGTAGCTGAGAGACCCGGCTCGCCCGTGTGGTCGCAGGCGGGTATCGACCCGGTATGCGTATCCGTGGGCGGTGTGTCGCGAAAGTTCGGTTGACAGAATCTCCATGGCATGATCATAGTACCGGTTCCAGGTTTTGCCTTCCGAGTATTCACTCTCGGGAAGTTGAAAGAGTCCCAGTAAATCGATATCGGAACTGTAGTTGAGTTCTTTTCCTCCAAGTTTACCATAGGCGAGTACACAGAAGTGGTCGCCGGGGTGAAAATCGCGATTGGGAGGAACCGGAAGTTCATTCCAGATGCGAGACAGTGTGGCTTCCACGCAGGCTTCGGCTGTTGCCGAAATCTCGGCCATGATGGGACTCAGTGGTAGTTTCAGGCATATATCACGTGTTCCAATTCGAAGAATCTCCCGCCGTCGGATTCTTCGCAGACGATCGGAGAAATCCTCGAGCGATTCGTCTTGGGAAACGCTGGACGTCAGTTCCGTCACTATATCCTGTTTTCCGCGCAGATCGTGAAGAATGTCGGGATCGGCTACCCATTCGAAGAAGTCGGGGTTGAGAATGAGGGTATTGGCAAGCCACTGACTCGATGCGAAAATACTGAGAAGAACGTCGAGTCGCCGGGGTTGAGAGAGCATCTCGGCGAAATGAGACGCGGGATCCCGAAGTGCTCGGGCGAATCGTTCCCAGTTGTTCAGTGCCATGTCCATGTCGGGTTTGCGTCGAAGCATATCGACTGCCGGCACTATAAGACTGGAAAAGAGTTCTGTGTTGCCGGACAGTTCGGCGAGGGCCTTCACGTTGACAAGAGCACGAGCGGCATTGTCAAAACCGCTTCGAGCAAGAATCGCGTTTGCGTCGGCATCGCTCAATGACTCGGAAAGAACAATGTCGGCGCAATTGCCCGTCTCGATACCGGGGAGAGAGTCCCGTCCGAAACGACGTTCCACAAAGAGACGAATGCGAGCGGTATGGCGGTCGAAGTCCATGCTGAGCCGGGACGCGGGCGAGAGGCCGTCCTGTTCCACGTAACCCATCCGTCGGGCCAGTGCAATGTATTCAATGGAGTCGGCAGGCGGCAGAAACAGGTCTAGCGCCGATCCTCGCAGCATCCGAAGTGCATTTATCAACTGTCTGAGGAACGCATATGCTCCGGTAAGAGCCTGGGACTCGGTTTGTTCGAGAACTCCTATAGAGGACAACCGCGAAAGCGCCTCCGTGAGATGGGGGGTACGCAGGGGAGTGTGCTCGTCTCCATACTGTATCTGCAAAAGCTGAACGTCGTATTCCAGATCCACGAGGCCGCCTCGGCTGAATTTTGCATTGGGACGCGGGCCCAAAGCCTTTTTTTTATATTGCTTTTTGCGGAGTTCGAGAATGTCGCGGGGGTTTATTGATTTTGATGTATACACGAATTCATCGCGCAATCGTTCCACTCGAGCCCCAAGTTCACGGTCTCCCGCAATATGCCTGAGGCGCACCAGAGCCAGTCGCTCGTATGAGTGAGCGTCTCCACCGCGCACATAATACCTACAAAAGCTTTCCAGACTACACCCGAGCGGTCCGTCTTTCCCATAGGGACGAAGTCGCCAGTCCAGGGCAAAAATACCGTCCCGCTTGGTCTTGATCACCTCATCCATTTCTTTTGCGAAGTGGTCGAAGAACTCAGCATTGATAATCGATTTGTCCCCGCCTGTCCGGCCGTTGTCTCCGTACACCAGAAGGAGTTCTATGTCGGAGGCATATCCCAGGGCCCGTCCCCCGAGCTTTCCCAGTCCGAATATCGCATGGGTGGCGGGAAGACCGCCCACGGTCAGAGGATGGCCGTGTTTTGATGCAAGATTCCCGTACACAAATGTGGCCGCGCGGTCAACAACGGTTTCGGCGAGTACGGTAAGGTGCTCGGCCAACTGATCGAATGTGTTCGGACCGTGAAGAATATGGTCGAGGTCGATCAGGAAAATCTCCCGGTCTTTGAATCTATTGAAGGCGTCGATCCATTCGCTATAATTCTCTATTCCGGCCATCGCGGCCTCGAGTCGCCCGGACAGATCTTCCGTTGATTTGGCGAATCTTCTGGATCGCGCGGGGGAAAGCATAGGGAGCAGTGAATCGTACTGTTGCCGAATGAAGTCTTCCCAGAGATAGTCACTGGTTCCGAGCAGTTTTGCCAGATCGGCGAGCACTCGGGGCTCCGAGAGCATCTCGACCCATTCGTGGCGTTCATATTTCTGCAGTAAATCCTGAACAATGGTCTCGAATCGTGTAAGTGCGGAAAAAGGATCGGGAGCGCTGGGGAGAAAGTAAGTAAACTGTTTGGTCAGCAAAGCCGATAGCTTGATTCTGTTCAGTGAATCAGGGCTTTCTATCTTATGACCGGCGGCGTCGGTGACATCAATGGTGTCCCGTATCTGGTCCTGAATGGTTTTAATGTCGATATGTTCGATCGAAAGGCCCTGCAGAGAGAGTGCTGTGCCCGCGGAATAGAGAAAAAACGGCGTATCCTGCGAAAGAAGAGAAATGCGTGTAGCCGTGGAGGCCGAATTGTCCGTCCGGATCTCCATGGGGAGAAACCCCTCCGGCGCCGAACCCACTCGCTTGGGAAGTCTTTCCGCTACCAATTGATTCACTCTCTTGCGGGCCGCAATTCCCGACTGCTCAGGATCATCCTGTTCCAATAATTCAAAGGTTTGTCGAAGATGAGCGGAGAACCATCGTTCCCACGCATCTCTATTTGTCAATGCCGACAGTTGTCCGGAAAAGGTGTCAATGATTCTCCTGCGATTATACGGATCGCGTTGAGACTCCCGAAAAGCTCTTCGGCGCCACATGTTGCCTCGTGCCGGTCTGCCGGTCTTTCGCTTCCACGTAAATACTTTTCCGGATGAGATATCGAATTCACCTGCCGAAAGAGTACCCGCAATTAGCGAAAATACAAACGGGTTGTCGAAGGCCGAAATTGTGCACTCCAGCATTCCGGAACCGGCTTCCCGAATTCGGCATTGTATGGGATTTTGAGGGGTAAGTGCCCCCAGTAACCGGCAGTGCTCCACCATTTCCTCAAGCTCAAAAGATTCGAAATATCGCTGTTCCATTCGGGAACAGTGCTCCCGCACCAACTCTTCGGACAGTTCGTGAGCCGGCTCAAGCAAATGTTTTCGAATGGTTTCTCTTTGTTCCATCGTTTCCAATAATTCCGGCTCCTGTCGGACCCGAGTTCACCCGCCGGCTCACGGGATTCTGTGTAAGCCGGGCATGATTTAACCCAAGTTTCGCAACCGACTCACGGCATTCTGCGTAAGCTGTTGCACGATCTTAACTTAGAAAAATGCTCAAGTATCTCCCCGGATACCCCTGCGCTTTTCGTAAGGCAATTTAGCACAATATCTTACTCATAGTGCTCTACCCCTCGACTTAGCTCGGTACGGCGGTTTTCGGCTGCGAAACCTGGGTCAATCCTCTCGCTCATAACAAATATACGGCTCATCCCCGGCGCCTCGAAAGGCGACCTGATATCTTGGCGATTTCTGGAGACTTTATTCCATGACGACTCCTTACCAATAATCCTGAACCCGAATATGAAAACAGGCTCCGGTCCGCAAACCGAGAGCCTGAGTTTGACCCGACTGTCGAAGTCGGGTTAAGAAAAGGGGTTTCCCGGCCCGGCCGAGAAATCCAAATTGGATTAGATATCGTAGTACAGAGCGAATTCCCACGGGTGTGGACGGAGCGCAAGGGCTTTTACCTCGTTCTCCATCTTGTAGTCAATCCAGGTATCGACCACGTCCTGTGTAAACACGTCACCCTTCAGCAGCCATGCATGATCCTTTTCCAGTGCTTTCAAAGCCTCGCCGAGGGAGCCCGGAGTGGTCGGGACCTTTGCGAGTTCTTCCGGCGGAAGATCGTAGATGTCTTTGTCGAGCGGCTGACCCGGGTCGATTTTGTTCTGAATACCGTCGACCGCGGCCATAACCAGCGCCGACATAGCGATGTACGGGTTGCAACTGGGATCCGGACACCGGAACTCGATGCGTTTGGCCTTCTCAGAGGTCGAGTACATCGGAATGCGAACGGCCGCACTTCTGTTTCGGCTGGAATACGCAAGGTTCACCGGTGCTTCAAAGCCGGGAACCAGACGCTTGTAGCTGTTGGTAGTCGGGTTGGTGAACGCAAGAAGAGCCGGAGCATGTTTCAGGATTCCGCCGATCGCGTAGAGCGCCATCTGAGAAAGGCCGGCATATCCGTCACCGGCGAAAAGGTTTTTGCCATCTTTCCACAGTGACAGGTGGGTATGCATACCTGTTCCGTTGTCGTTCCAGAGCGGTTTCGGCATGAACGTTACCGTTTTTCCGTACTTTCGGGCAACATTTTTGATAACGTACTTATACTTGAGCAGCATGTCGCCCATAGGTACCAGAGGGCCGAAACGGATATCGATTTCCGCCTGACCACCGGTAGCGACTTCGTGGTGCTGACATTCGATCGGCACACCGACATCAATAAGCGAAAGCATCATTTCATTTCTGAGATCCTGCTGGCTGTCGGTCGGCGGAACAGGGAAGTATCCTTCTTTGTACCGGGGTTTGTATCCAAGATTGCGCGAAAATCCGCTTTCGTCGAGATTCTCTTCACGACCGGTGTTCCATCGTCCCTCAACCGAGTCGACAAAGTAGTAGCCGCTGTTTACAGTCTGGTCGAATCGGACATCGTCGAAGATGAAAAACTCAGCCTCCGGCCCCAGGAATGCGGTATCGGCAATTCCGATACTCTTGATGTACGCTTCGGCCTTACGGGCGATATTTCGAGGATCGCGAGAGTAGTCCTTCCCGGTAATCGGGTCGCAGATGTTGCATATCATCACCACTGTTTTGGCGATTGAAAACGGATCGATAAACGCCGTTTCCGGTACAGGCTTCACGATCATGTCGGATTCATTAATAGCCTGCCAACCCCGAATACTGGATCCGTCGAATCCCAGACCTTCCTCGAATACACTCTCATCGAGTTCTGATTCAGGAATTGAGAAGTGCTGCCATAGACCGGGGAAATCCATGAAACGGAGATCGACGACCTTGACTTCTTCTTTCTTGATCAGGTCAAGGACGTCCTTGGGGGTTTTGAGATCACTCATCAACTGCCTCCTCATACTAAGGAACCGTGGTTTAGTAGGCTACGAGTTTGCCGAAATCGGCAAATCACCAGGTGAGCAACGGATATGCCGGCACCATCCGAGTACATAGTGGACGGGTGTATCTTAGTCACTTAATTTACTATAAATCAACATGTTATGATGTGTCGCCGTTCTGCTCCCGTTCAACCGGGGCAGCAATACGATACCTGAATGAGCGATTTGGCGGTACGAATTTGTACCAAAAGCATCTTCGGAATACAAAAATGTACCGGTGCGATCTGTATGTGCCCATATCCCCCTATCCAATGACGATGAAGACGATAATCCCAGCCGGCATCCGGTTCTTCACTATACCCGGGACACCCGAAAAATTCATCCGCGTACCCCTTTTATTAGTAGTCATCGTGGAGGGATCGGCGGTGAGCGCGGGGGATTTACGTTGTGATTCAAAATTGTATCATAGCTCCCAAATCGGCCAATTTCGTGGGAAACTGTCGGAAGTCGTCACGTTCCCGGGGTTGATCACCGCCCAGGTATCGGATCAACGATACACGCAAAATATGGCGTCTCTCGACTGCGAAACCTAGCCCAAGTTTCGCAACCAACTCACGGCATTCTGCGTAAGCTGTTGCACGA
>CAYFVL010000148.1:0-14434 GCA_964346405.1 uncultured Fibrobacterota bacterium | reverse complement strand
GGCCAGTGGGCAACTGCTGGTCCTACGCCGACTGCAGCGCGGTACGGCGTCTCTCGACTGCGAAACTTGGGCTAATTTACCGCCTAACCTGAATGACTTACGCAATGCTGATGGTGTAGCGATATCCTTTCGGTTTCATGGAGGGGTTTTTCCCCCTTGCTCGGAAGTCCGCAACTACAAAAACAAGGTGAATGTAAACTTGGCTATTGTCGTTCCACTATGCGGTATGTATATTCTCTTGATCTTGGGGCTGTAGCTCAGTTGGGAGAGCGTGGCGTTCGCAATGCCAAGGTCAGGGGTTCGATCCCCCTCAGCTCCATTTCGGCTCTGTGTATCAATCGGCACCACTTCTTACAGGTTGGTGCCTTTCTTATGCCCGGTTCGCCCGCAATAACTTTCTGCGCCCCTGCGTAATTTTCACTGTTAAGCTGCAGTATTTAACGAAATATCCGGAAATACAAATGCTCGTATTCAGGCGTAAAATTGCGATCTCTACGGTTACCTTCCTATTGGTTCTCAGCGGCGCCGGCCTTGCTTCGAGTCCTAAATTCAGCAATTATACGACTGCAATTACGGTGAATGATGTCATTCAGGTAGAAACTCTTATCTACGCCGCCACTAACGGTGGGTTGATGGTGCTTGATCTCGACGGCAAAGCTGTCGGTTTTTTGCAGGACAATACGTATTTCCGCGATCCTCGTCTGACTGCCCTCAGCAATGGTGCCGCCGGCCTGTGGGTGGGCAGTAAGGGTGGCTTTCTCTATAATTTACAGCCTTCAGGAAATGTCCGAACGGTTGAGATCTACCTGTCGAAGAGTTGGGATATCCGTGCTCTATCCCAATATCGTGAGTTTCTGCTCGTCGGCTCATCAATGGGACTGGGAGTTTTCGATACCAAACACGGGGTTTCCAGGGGCAATGCCTTTCAATTCGGTGGTTTCAGTAACAACAGCGTCAACGACATTGCGGTTCGTACCTACACTGACGACGGCGAAGCGAAGGTTGAGCTGGTTATCGCATTGAACGACGGTATCGCGAGGCTGGATATCAGCGGGGACGGCCTTCGAAAAAAGAATTTTGGGGACCCAAGTATCTGGGATACTCAGTCGGCATCGGATCCGGTTGTGTCGTTAATATCGCGTAACGATTCTATCCTGACGTATTCGAATCCGACCACTATCCTGGACGGGCGGTTGGTGAGTGTCGAAGGCGCCACAGTCATGGACGGGAGCAGCAAGGTCGCTAAATCCCCAAGTCCTGTCCTGTCGCTCCTCGGGGACACTCGGGGTAATCTCTGGGTAGGGACCGAGGCGGACTACCTCTACCGATGGAACGGTAATGGGACCGAGCAGTTCCGTGCGAACTCGATCACTTTCAGGCAGGTGAACCGTATTGTTGCCGCTGAGGAGGGGGTCTGGTGTGTACCGACAAACCGGTATCCTCACCCTTGGTGGTTTGGAGTCTCGGTACTCTCAAGTGATACATGGACTAATTTTACTACAAATGACCATCCCGCTCTTGTTAGCTTCGGGGGTGCCTCGGGACGGTTCGGGATGCTGGTTGATGATGCCGGTTGGGCTTGGGTCGGCTCGCTCGGAGGCGGCCTGAAACGCTTCCAACCCGACGATTCGGTGTGGCAAGTGTACCGAGTCGGGGGGCATGATGTGAATGTCTTTGAGCTTAAGGAACTCGACCCTGATGCTCCGGTCATCGGTTGGTGGGGCAGAACAGAGGCCATTGCTAAGGATTCTTCCGGCTACATTTGGTTTTCGCGATTGAATGGTTTCAAAGGTTCTCTTGTCTGCTATGATCCCTCTTCAGGGGAATATGCAAATATTTGTGCGGCCAATACAGAATGCTATACGCTGGCTCCGAGTGCGATGGCTGTGGGCAAATCCGGTGCGTTGTTCATGGGATCTCATAGCAATTGGGGTGTACCCCCTGAATTGGAGACCAGAGTAAATGATCCGCACAGCGGGTACTTCATAGTGGTGCGTCACAATGGAGATCCCATTAACCATGGGGTGCAGACTGTTTACCGCAAATCGGATATTGGGACAGTTCGTGACATCGAGCCACTGTCTGAGGGAAATGCAATTGTTGCGACGACCAAGGGGATTTACCGCTACTCAAATATTGCTGATAAGCATTTCCTCGAGCTTATCCACGGTAGTCCCGCAAATGCGCAAGCAGTGAAATCCGAAGGAGATAGTACTCTATGGATCGGACTCTCGAATGAGGGAGGACTGGTTCGGTATCACCCAGTCAGCGATACGTTTCGTACGGCCGACACCAGAACCTACGGAACCGATCATGGTCTCGTTTCCAGTACCATTAACGATCTCGATATCGATCGTTCGACCGGAATGCTCTGGATCGCGGGGGATGAAGGGGTATCCAGTCATTTTCTGGGGCATGCATTCGATCCTCCCGATTCCTCCTCGGGGATTGTCGCGTACCCCAATCCGTATTCAGTCTCTCGCGAATCTCGAATAAGCTTCTACAGAGTCCCGAATGACCAAAGCGTTTCTATCTATCAATTGAACGGCAAACTGGTGACAAGTATCCAGCCATTTGGGTCGAATACCACCAAAACGCCATACCACTCAACTATACACTGGGAGCCGGGGGACGAAATCGCACCCGGGACCTATTTTTATGTTACATCAGGAGATACTAAACAGCTCTTCACTTTCCAACAATCGCCGGTCGGAAAACTTCTTGTCATTCCCTGATAAAGAAAATTCATTTTCCGGAGCTTCGAAGACTAACCCAGGTTTCGCAGTCAAGATCGTGCAACAGCTTACGCAGAATGCCGTGAGTCGATTGCGAAACCTGGGTTAAGAAAATGGCCTATGAGTCGCGAAACCTTCCGTCGTGCCAAACTGAAATCGAGCCCACGGACGGTCGTACATAGTGTTCCCGAGTGGCTGCCGCAAACCCAGACATGGATGTACAGTCTGGTTGAGAAAATGCCGGAGGATATCAGGTCCGTTATCCTTTGTGAAAAAACGGCCAATCTCGATCAGTTCAAATTGCCAAACATCACAGCACTTTCCCGAGAACACTCCGTCCTTTTTTTTCTCCAGGCACTCATGCGCAAAGCACGACTTTGCCAACAGGTATCTCTCTTTACGTCCGAGACAAAAAAGCTCGGAGCGCAGATTGTGCATTCCCATTTCGGCGTCTTTGGGTGGCGTGATGCCAAAGCCGTATTACGAATCGGAATACCGCATGTCGTCACGTTTTACGGGGCTGATCTGAGCCGGTTTCCCACCAGGAATTCTCAATGGCAAGAGCGGTATCGGGAATTGTTCAAGATGTGTACACTGGTTCTGTGTGAAGGACCTTATATGGCGGCCAGGGTTCAGAGAATGGGGTGTCCCGCCGAAAAGGTGGCTATCCAGAAGATCGGTGTTGATCTCAGCCTAATCCCGTATCGCCCTCGGGTGTGGAGAAGGGGAGAACCGTTACGGGTCATGATAGCCGCGGGCTTTCGCCCCAAGAAGGGGATACCCGATGCAATATCCGCATTGTCTCGTATATCGGGGGATATCGATTTGCAGATCACAATAATCGGGGACGCGGGAAGTGATAAAGAATCAAGAGAAGAAAAAAAACGGATATACAATGCGGTACACCTTGGGGGGTTGCGGGAAAGAACCAGGTTTCTTGGGTTTCGCAAGTACTCCGAACTGATCGAGCTTTCAGAGCATCACCATCTATTTGTTCAGACAAGCAAGAGGGCCGCGGATGGGGATGATGAAGGGGGGGCGCCGGTCAGTCTCATTGAAATGGCGGCATCAGGCATGCCGATTGTTGCGACTCGGCATTGCGATATCCCTTCGGTGGTGAAGGACGGCGGGACGGGGTGGCTGGCGGACGAAGGTGATGTCGGAGGTATAGAGAATGCATTGCGCCAATGGGTAGACGAACCGCGAAATTGGGGAAAAATGCTTCGGTCAGGTAGAGAGCATATCGAGAAGCACCACGATCTCACCAAGCAGGCCGTTCGTCTTGCGGAAGTATACCAAGGACTTGTTTCATGAGCACCGCCGACATTTCAGTACTTTTCTTTGGTCAGCAACCCCTTCTATACGGTGCGGAGCGTTCACTGTTGAACCTTCTCGACGGCCTCCCCTCAAATGTTCGATCGACAGTAATGCTTCCAGGAAATGGCCCTCTGGTGGAAGAACTCCGGAGTAGGGGAATTCGGGTGGTTCTGGTACCCTATTTGGGATGGATTGGACGACGCCTATTGGCCCTCAGAGGAGTCGCGGCCCGATTTCTTGGGTGGCCGGTTGCCCTGTACTGTATGTTTCGGACGCGCAAAATTGAAGTGGATGTCGTATACTCAAATTCTCTCTGGAGTCATGTTGGGGCAATTACTGCTCGACTCATGAAGCGTCCTCACATTTGGCACATTCGTGAATTCGTGGGTGGGTCGTACTATACCCAGTTTGCCGTGGGCGATAAGTACGCATCGAAACTGATCAGAAAGTCGGAATTCCTCATATACAATTCCAATGCAGTGTGTAACCACTCTGTGAATGCTCTGGGTCTGAAACCGGGAAAAGTGATTTATAATGGAATACTGTCGTCACATCGGCGACAGCCGCTGACGAAAGAAAAAGAGGTATCTCAGACGGTTGTGATCGCCGGAAGCATAAATCGTCATAAGAATCAGAAAGAAGCTATTGAGGCCACAGAACTTTTGGTTCGCCAAGGGAAGGCTATCAAGCTTCTTATTGTCGGTGAGGGAGATCGAGAATATAAAAGGGAACTACTTAGTTATGTTAAAACCATGCGGCTTGAAAAGCATATCGAATTTACCGGGTTTGTTCACGATGTCGACGAAGTGCTTCGTGAGGCGGGGGTGCTGGTATTGTGTTCCGAAGCAGAACCGTTCGGCAGAATCCTGGTGGAAGCAGCGGCCGTTGGGTGCCCAGTTATAGCCACGAAAAGCGGCGGTGCCCCGGAAATCGTGAGTCACGGGAAAACTGGACTCCTGTATGAACCGGGGCGTCCGGAACAACTCTCGGCCTTTATTGGCAAACTTTTCGACGATACACTTCTTCGCGGAAGATTGCGTACGGCAGCTTACAATTTTGTGTGGGAAGCTTTCCGGCGTGAGCGATATGCACGTGAAATCGGAGTTGTCATCGAACAAGTCGGCGCAAACAGATCTGGTCGTATGTAAATGAGGATGTTACCGGATGCTAAGAGTCAATCCCAAAGATAAGAAGGTAAATGTTTTGGTGTCTGTCTATAACGGACGCAACTACCTTTCCGAGCAACTTAGTAGTCTCGCTAAACAGGATTACGGAAATTTTGTGGTGCATATCCGTGACGACTGTAGCCGCGATGATACCCCTTCTCTTGTCGGAGAACAATGTCGAAAACTAAAGAACTGGCATTTCAGGCAAGGCGCCCACCTGGGAGTGTTCGGCAGCTTCATGGATCTTCTCCGGCAGGCCGACGAAACCAGTGAATACTTCGCCTTCTGTGATCAGGATGACATATGGATGTCGGACAAGCTCAGCCGTGCCGTTTCCTTCATCGAGAAGAATAGCGGTTTTTCCGGGCCTGTGCTTTATTGCGCTCGAGTGAATCTGGTGGATGCTTCACTTAACCCAATGGGAGCCACAAGGGTTCCCCGCCTTATTGGTTTCGAAAACGCAGTTGTAGAGAATGTGGCCACCGGGTGTACGATAGTAATGAACAGGAAAGCCCGTGAAGTGCTTCTTCAGAGGATTCCTACCGAACTCGCGTTTCATGATTGGTGGTGCTATCTTGTGATTTCGGCGTTTGGCAAAGTTCTTTACGATCGTGAACCCGGTGTGCTTCATCGAAAGCACGCCAACAACACCAGTTTGGATCTGTCGCTCGGATTTGAAGGACTGAAAAGACGGACTCGGAGAATACTGAACGCAGTTCCCGGCAAAGGGCCATTGACAACTCGATTGACCGCTTTTTACGCCCTCTGGGGAGAACATTTGCCCGAAACACAGCGAAAAAAGCTCGATCGTTTTATACGGTGTGCCAGGAGTGGGCTTCCCGAACGAATACGAGTCGCATTCGCTCATCCCTACCGACGAAATCTCAAGATTGATCACTTTTTTCTCACGCTGGCAGTACTACTCGGAAAATATTAGATTCTGTATCCGACAAAAGTAACCCACCTTACCCCGCCGGGTGGGAGAAGGACGGGGTAAAGTCTGAACTTTGATCTTCCAGTTTTGCCCGTTCCGGTTAATTGAGATACGGGAGTTTAGCGGCCACATGAATCACCGAGAAGATTCTTCTTATTGGTTTGTTTCAGGGCGATCCGATTGTGAGGACGTATGACGGCACAAGATGTATCAACCTTCAGCATTCGCAAGAATGCGGGAAGGGGGGCCGTTTGGTTGTCGGCTGCAAGCCTGATTGGAGCCCTGTCACAGTACATCCAACTCGGACTCCTGGCATGGGCGGTTTCTCCGCAAGGAGTGGGAGCGCTTGCCGCCGTTGCGGTTGCGGTGGGGCTCGGAACGGTACTCTCCGATCTTGGGATAGGTAATGCCCTGGTCCACTTTCGTCCTACGGATAACGAAACACTGTCCTCGTTGTTCTGGGTCAATGTAGGCGCTGCCTTTTTCACAGCCGTTCTGTTTTTTGTCTTCGCCGATGCGATAGCAGCGTCATTTGGCGGCAAAGAGTATACTTCCCTGTTCAGGCTTGCCGGAGTAGTGTTTCTGATCGTCCCGTTCGGTCGTATGTACCAGATGTTGCTTCAAAGAGATTTGCGTTTCGGAGCGGTGGCAATATCGGAAGTTCTCGGCAAGATCACGGGGTTGGCGACTCTCATTGGGTATCTCATATTTCGCCGTGACCCCATGGCCGGTATCTGGGCTCTGGTTGCCGACGGTGTTGTTCGAACCGGCATATTGGTTGTGGCCGGATCCAGGTTTTTTCGGCCGCGCGTCTTTTTTACCCACCGGAACCTGCGAGAGATTATGCGATATGGTCTCTACCAGACCGCGGAGCATGGCATTGGATATCTGGTAGACCGATTGGATCATATCGTGGTAGGAATGCTGCTTGGGCCGAAGGCGCTTGGGTTATACTCTCTTGCCTATAATCTTACGGCACAACCGGTAGTGCGCATAGCTCCTGTTCTTATGCGAGTCGTCTTCCCGGTCTTTTCGAGATTGAGAGCGGAACAAACCAGATTGCGCGCCGCATACTACGGGGTCCTTGAGCTATTGTCGCTGATGTTGCTCCCAATGGTTTTCTTTATCGCTGCGCTGGCGGATTCATTTATACCACTCTTCTTGGGTGAGGAATGGAATGAATCCATTCCCCTGGTCATCTTGTTTTCTTTTGTCTATGTCGGAAGGATTGTCAGCTATCCTCTGGGAGTACTTCTTTCCGCAAAAGGATGGGCGGCCCGAAGCTTTCTTTTGAGTTTGTCTGCATTGATAGTGCAGGCAGCCCTGATGTATCCGGGGGCTGCCCTGTACGGGTTACGGGGAGTGGTCGGAAGCCTGATTGTGGTTCAGGCTCTGTTTTTCGGGATTGAGTATTTGTTTCTTCTTCGGCCTGCGCTAGGACGAAGCTTTGCCGAAATGATGCGAAGTCTGCGTCTTGCGGTCGTTGTCACTATTGCATCCGTGATTGGCATAACAGCGGCAAAATACCTGTGGCCCGATCGATTTGGGGAGGTGGCTCTATTCGTAGTTTCAAGCGCAACGGGTATTGTCGTTGCCATTGGGGCCGGACTGCTGTTCGACAGGCAAACTATAATGCGGTATTTTCGAGAGATCAGAGCGTCTCTTTTGAGTGCTTCGTAGGGAGAGCTAATGAAGAAAATAGCTTCCATTTCTCAAGCCGGCAGGGATCTTTGGTTACAGGTGTGCGCTGAATCACCCTCGGCAACTTTCTTTCATACGCCATACTGGTATGAAGTCTGGGCGAACGCAACCGGTAATAGGAGTAGTGCTACGGCTATCCATATTCGCTTTGAAGATGGGGCGGAAGCCATTGTTCCGTTTTCGAAACAGAGGGTGCTATTCGGTTTGCAATCTCTCCACTACTCGGCCCCCGCGGGAAACTACGGAGGATACCTGTCGATCGGCACACTTTCAGAGGAGCATAAGTCACTGTTGCTGAAAGTACTTAGAGACAGGGGGAATGTCATTGTACGGGAAAACCCATTCGACTCGTTCCCGGAATCGGTTCCTTTCCGCTCCGCCATAGACGATTTCACTCAGTTAGTTGACTTGTCGCAAGGATTCGAGCACGCTTATGCTCGATGGTCGCGAGGACATGTCAATGCCGTGAACAAGGCAAGGCGAGCCGGCGTGATTGTCGAGCCCACGACAGACCTTGCGGAGTGGAAAACGCACTATGAACTCTATCTTGAACTCCGCAAAAAATGGCCGGATCCGCACGGCCGTCCCTATCCGTGGGAACTCTTTCAAGCGTTGTACGACATCCAGTCTCACGGGGTTACGCTTTGGGTAGCGCGGTTGGGAGGGGAGATTGTGAGCTCCTCGATCTGTTTGGAATGGAATCGGCATGTCGTGGCTTGGCACGGAGCGGTTTCGTCCGCCAAGCTCCCGGTCCGACCGAATAATTTCATGTACTACAGAATAATCAAAAACACCTCCGAGCGGGGAGGACGTTGGTTTGATTTTAATCCCAGCGGGGGAATAGATGGAGTCGTTTCTTTCAAAAAACATTTCGGTGCGATTAAACTGCGCAGCCGCGTCCTAAGGGATTTCTCGCCGGTTATGAGAAGTCGGTTGTTCCTTGGCAAGGCCATCGCCGGTCGAATTAAAGGCCGGTAGTCTGCCATCCGCGATGGCGTTACGGAAGTGAACGCCGAGCTTACAGCTTGATTTCAAAGGGTATAGATGCCATACTTTCCTTCTGTACCACATTGTCTCCATGCCACCCGAAGGCGCCGACTCGATGCAGTCGGCTAAATGCGGACTCAAGCGTGTCGAGAGGAATCGCACCCGGGCGGTCGGCATATTCGTGAAGAATCGCAACAGCCGATTCCATAGCTCCGTATGCCGCAAAGCTCGCAATCAGTTCGCTTCTCGAGAAAATCCCGTCGTGGCACTGATTTACCATTTCAGCCGTAAAACGGTTGAGGTCAGTTTCGTTATTCGTAGCCTGGTGCAGTGCGTCGTCAAGCAGCATTGCTATCTGCCCGCCTTTTGTGTAGGCGACCTCTATGAGCCATTTGTGAAACAGGTCGTTGCGAAGCGCATCCGAAGAGGGAGCGTATCGAGCCACGCCGGAATCCGAGCCTAGATCTGTAACGAATTTGCCGTACAACGTGTCAGTCGGTATGAAGCCGTGTCGAACGGGGAGAACATACCCGAGGTAGAAAGTAGTCCCTTCCTTCCACCAGGGATCGTCACGATCGCCGCATTGTATACCGATGAAATTGTGTAATGCTTCGTGGGCAAGGATCATCACGTCGTCCATGTATCCACCGGAGCGAAATGGCCTCATGACAAAACTGTTGGTACCCTCAAGTCCGCCTCCTATGGTATGCATTGTAATTGTATAGGTCGACCCATACAGCGGACCGTAAGCTTTCCGGATATCATCAAGAATGGTTTCGAATGCATCGGCCCGTGAAACTGTGATTTCGTCGTCGGGGACCGATCCAGAGAGTGCGTGGAAAATATATTCTTGGCCGGCGCTGTTGCCGCCGTGAAGTACCGTTCCCCCGAGTATGATCTGCAGGAAAAGAAGTTCGTATGCATTCTCGAAAGCTTGTCCGCCGGGTTCGATGCCATATAAAGGAACCGGGGGTAGAGCGGAAAAGGAGAGGCGAAAATCTCGAGGGGTTCTCCAAAGCTCCGGAAGCGTAAATTCGAACGGAACGGCAAAAAGAAGATTTCCCTGGAGGAACCCTTCGTTCTGGTTCATATATGTAAGCCTCGGTCGGTTTTTTGTGGTGTCCTGCAAGGAGGACAGCCGCAGACGATAGCTTACTGTAACTGGAAATGTGTCTGTTATGCCGATAATGACCGTGGGTGATTCTATCGGGCCGACCGGAAACGAAACAAGTCGGTGTGGTACATCCTGGAGTTCGGCATCCGTGATGCGCAAATCCGTGAAAAGGGGACCGGTAAGTGAATCAATAGGGTTGTCCGCATAGACGGGAGGCAATACCAGCGTGCACGGAAGAGCGTTTTCGGGGATTTCTATGGAAACCCGGATTGAGTCTTCGAAAAAATCGGGGATGTTTACGAAATAATGAAAGTCGGACCGGAGTTTGGTCTGGGGAAGCGAAGGAGCTGTTGGATCGGCACAATTGGTGAAACTCAGGATCACAAAGCTCAGCAATAGTGGCATTACCGCACCTCTGAACCTTATGCATGGAGAAGGACATCTCATAATTGCGAAGCCGGTAGCATCACCAAAGGAAGGAAAGGAAATCCGTTACTAATGGTCCGGAAATTTTCTATTTTTCCGGCGGTTCTTCTTTTGTTCGCTCTATTACGGGAATCATGCCGGTTGCTTTTGTCTCGTGTCCTCTTAGATACATCGATCCCGACACGATCCGAAAATCATCTCCGATTTTGATATCGCGTCCACAGTTGCAGGCGCATGACCCCCAGTTTTTGCTTGCTTTCATGATCTTAATATAGTTTCGGCTCTATGGGTTTTCGAAAGAAAGTAGGCATTACTCGAATTCCCGATATTGTATATCATAGGAATATCCCTGTTCGGCCAGAAATAACTGTCGTTTCATCGCGAAATCGAGTTCTTTGGACTCACGAGTGACAACCGAATAGAAAATCGCTTGTTCCCCATTTTTTTTGGGGCGGAGAATCCGGCCCAGCCGTTGTGCCTCTTCCTGTCTGGAGCCAAACGAGCCGGAAACCTGTATGGCGATGTTCGCATCTGGAAGATCAATGGCGAAATTCCCCACTTTGGAAACAATCAGCGCGGAGATCTGTCGTTCCCGAAACTTGTCGTAAAGCTCATCTCGCTTGCTGTTGGGAGTGGTCCCCGTTATGAGGGGGAGCTTGAATTCATCAGCAATCTCGCGAATTTGCGTCAGGTACTGGCCAATTATCAGGACTTGTTCTTTCCGGTGTTTTTCCAGCAGTTCACTGATGACCGAGATCTTGAATGGATTCTCGTAAGCAAGGCGTATCTGCCGACGCGGGGGAAGGGCTAAATACCGCATTTTCTCGGCATGTGGTAAGTCGATTCGGATTTCTATGCAGGTGACGGTGGCTATCCACCCTTGTCGTTCAAGGTCCTTCCAGGGCACATCAAACTTTTTCGGGCCAATCAAGGCAAAGACATCGTTTTCCAAGCCGTCTTCGCGTATCAGGGTCGCCGTGAGACCCAGACGTCGGCGTGCCTGAAGGTCGGCGGTGAATTTGAAAACTGGTGCGGGAAGAAGATGAACTTCATCATAAATGATCAGGCCCCAGTTTTCTGAATTGAAAATGCCGAAATGCATGAATGAATCCGTCTTTTTTCTGCGGTAGGTAAGGATCTGGTATGTTGCGAGGGTCACCGGCCGGATATCCTTGCATTCTCCGCTGTACTCTCCGATGTCTTCGTCGCTGAGAGTCGTTTTGTCCAGAAGTTCTCGCCTCCATTGGCGTGCAGCGGTGATATTGGTGACAAGAATCAATGTTTTGCGCTTAAGGAGGTCCATGGCGGCAAGTCCAACGATTGTCTTCCCCGCGCCGCAGGGCAGAACCACAACTCCCGATCCTCCCGGGGCATTCCGATTACCGACAAAACTCTCAGCGGCGAGTGTTTGATACTCTCTGAGTTCCATCGTCTCACCGGATTTTCTTACGGGCCGAATAGCTATGTCGAACGGCTCTCCATCTACATACCCCGCCCGATCATCGGCAGGATATCCCAACCCCATGAGGGTTTGTTTGAGCACCCCTCTATTTGCCGGTGGAATGCGAAATGTCTGGTCATCGAGCCGGTCACCCAGAAGGCCCACCAGTTTAGGGTTTCTGGAGAGATTTGGCAGTATGAGGTTTGTTGCTCCTTTTAGAACCAGTCCCTCTGGGGAAGACTGGATTGAAAGATGACCAAATCGCCCCATCAGCTCACGAATCTCATCGGCGATATTGCCGGGAATGGGGTATTTGGAATACTTTTTAAGTGCAACCACGGTTTTTTCAGGAGTCATTCCGAGAGCCGCCGCATTCCAGAGAGACAGTGGTGTTATCTCGTAGGTATGGATATGCTCGGGACTCTTCACAAGATGTGCAAACAGATTTACGGTGTCCCGAGCGTCACGAAAACGGGGATTATTCACCTCAAGTAGAAGGGTCTTGTCGCTCTGGACAATAAGCGGATTTTGTATATCCATAGAAAAAACTTAGCTTATGAAGCAATCCTGTTATCGGGTTTCGGGTCCGGTGAACAAGGGAAACAAAGAACAAAAATAGTTATTGTGCGATTTGACTCGCGCTCTACGCAATACGTAGTTTGTACACGGTTTGTTGCCGAATCACCTATGCTTCGTCGAGCGGGTGGTTATTTATTTTTTAGGGGAGTGGAATAATGCCGAATGCCGTTGTGGTCGGAGCTCAGTGGGGAGACGAAGGCAAAGCCAAAGTAGTCGATTATCTCACCCAACGTTCCGATATGATCGTCAGGTTTCAGGGAGGAGCGAATGCCGGGCACACGGTAATTGCGGACGGTGAGAAATTCGTTTTTCATCTTGTTCCGTCTGGAATCATGTTTCCCGGCAAGAAATGTATAATCGGCAACGGTGTCGTGCTCGATGCGAAACAGTTCCTGGTTGAGATCGAGGAACTCAAGGAGCGGGGTATGGATGTTGCCGATCGGGTGTTTGTGTCTGATTCGGCTCATATGGTACTGCCCTTCCACAAAGCAGTCGAGGCGGCTTCGGAAAAGGAAATGGGTGAGGGAAAGATCGGTACCACTAAGCGTGGCATTGGCCCGGCTTATTCGGACAAGGTTTCCAGAACTGGTATTCGTACCGGTGATCTGCGGGATTGGAGTCTGTTCTCGGATAAGTTGAAGGCATGTTACGAATGGAAAAAGACTATAGTAGAAAAAGCATACGGCGGCACGTTCGAGCCCATCTTTACCGACGTGCTCAATGAATACCGGGAGATTCGTGAAAAACTGCTTCCTTTCATAGAAGATACCTCGGATATGATCTATTCGGCTCTGAAAAGTGGTGAAAACCTGCTCTTTGAGGGCGCGCAAGGAACTTTTCTGGATATTGATCATGGTACCTATCCATTCGTTACCTCTTCTAATACTATTGCGGGTTCCGCTTGTACGGGTTCCGGTATCGGACCATGCTCGCTGGACCATGTAGTGGGTATTGTGAAAGCGTATACAACGCGTGTCGGCAACGGTCCTTTTCCCGTGGAACTCGATGATAAAACAGGAGCACATTTGAGAGAAGTCGGTGGAGAGTTCGGTGCTACAACGGGCAGGCCACGTCGGTGCGGCTGGTTCGATAGTGTCATGGTTAGAAAGGCAGCTCGAGTAAATGGATTTACTCGCATCGCTCTCACCAAAATCGACGTACTGGACGGTCTTGAGGAGGTGAAAATATGCACATCTTACCAAATCGACGGCAAAAAGACCGATCGTTTTCCTACTGATCTGCGCGAGGTCGAGAAAGCGATTCCGATATACGAAACATTACCGGGGTGGAACACGAATACATCTGGTGTTGCCGGCATTGATGATCTTCCCGAAAATGCGAAGAAGTACATCAGTCGACTCCAGGAACTATGCGAAGGCGTACCGCTTTTGATGGTTTCCGTCGGACCGGATCGCAAGGAAACTCTGGAGGTCGAACCACTTTGACGCACATGCCGTTAGGGCCGGCAAGTATCTTTGATGTGTGGAAATGTGAGATTTTAACCACCCGGAAAATGAGAGTTGCAGAATGATACTTGTCGAAATCATCAATGTGGTGCTTTCCGACAAGGGTTTTGTCGTGTTGAAGAACAATGAAGATGATCGCGTCCTGCCGATCTTTGTCGATAAGGGGCAGGCTCAGGCGATTGTGATTGCTCTCAGCAAAGCATCACCCGAACGACCGCTAACCCACGACCTTTTCAAGAATGTGCTTGAGTTGCTGTCTTCTACCCTGAAACGGGTTGAAGTCGTTGATCTTCGGGACGATACCTTCTACGGCAACCTTGTTTTGGACCATAATGGAGAGGAAATCGAGGTGGATTCACGTCCATCCGACGCAATAGCCCTCGCCGTTCGTTTCTCCGCACCAATATATGTTGCATCCCATGTTATGAATGCGGCCGGTGTCGAGCTCAAAGAAACGGAGGAGGTGATGGTCGAAGGGCAGGATGAGTCCGAAGATAAGGGCGGGGCCGAAGACCCCCCGAACACCGCCTGCAGGCCTATCTGCAGCGCCACAACCTGATCAAGCTGC
>CAYFVL010000147.1:0-14444 GCA_964346405.1 uncultured Fibrobacterota bacterium | reverse complement strand
ATCGTGCAACAGCTTACGCAGAATGCCGTGAGTTGGTTGCGAAACTTGGGCTAAGCATTCGGCTTTATTCATTATGTCTTCCGCGCGGTCTCTCGCGGCGAACCGCGCTCTTCCGCACCGGCTCTCGCCCGACGCGTCACTTACCGGGTATTCGAATTCCGTCCAGTGAACCGAGCAAACTCCTCTGCGCTTCCATGCGATGTGACGGCGACTCTCCTTGTCCCGGCCTGCATGCGGAATGTATATACCATATAGTACCTGGCGTGCGGTTCGATAATTAGTGCCTGTCCGAAAATCCCGAAAACCAGCTCGGTGAACAGGTAGCTTTTGTACAGATTTCGATCAGCACCGCAGTTGGCGCTCGAATGCCTCGGCCGCGGTGCTCATTTGGGCCTGGGCCTTGGCAGGTCTCACGCACATGTGCACCGACTACCGAGCCGCTCATTGGCCAAACGTCTCGTCGACCGACAGAGCATGGATCATCTTTGGAAAAGGGGGAAGCATGAAACCGAATTTATTCCTGAGCCTGACCTTTCTTGCCGCTTTTGTTTTCACGGGGTTTTCCCAGGTGGACACAATCGATGTGCCCGTACCACAAAGGGACCGCGTACTCGCTCATGGGGATACGGTAGAAATACGATGGAAATCGAACAAACCCATACCAACAAGCGACATCGAGCTTCAACTCTATATCGGAACCGAGTATGAACAGACGCTTTCCTATTCCCCGGTAGGAGAATATGGAGCTGCCGAGTGGACGGTATCGTCCGATCTCAGACCATCATTGGATTATCGAATAAAGGTCATGAGAAAATCAGACCGTCAGGTGTTCGGGTACAGCGGCAAATTCGGAATCGAGAAGGTCCGAGCGATCTTTGTGACCGCTCCGAAGGCCGATGACGTGCTTGGGACCGGGGAAGCTTACACTATCCGCTGGAATTCGGCCGGCACGGTTGGTGACCAAGTACGAATTGAACTGCTCAATGGCGACATTTATTCCAGCACGATAACTCAATCGACTCCGAATGATGGTGAATATGCCTGGATTCCGAACGAGGCGTTTAATCCTGCAGTTACCTATCGGATTCGGGTCTGGGGAATTCTGGCTGAGCCGGTTGTCGGTCTGAGTGCCCCCTTTAAATTCCGCAACGACCTCTCTCTTGAAGTACATAGGCCCCGGGACGGCGACACCGTTTACCTGGGGCAATCCGTCAATATCGGTTGGCAAATCAAAGGGTACAGCACCGGTGTGACTCTTCAGCTCAATTATCGCGGCGAACTTATCGCTGAAATCGCCGATGATGTTTCCGGCGGAACCTACCGCTGGAAACCCGATCCCGATCTCACCGAGGGAGGACCGTACAGTATCACTGTTGTTGAAAAGCACAATCCCGATATCCGGGCGGAATCCGGGCAATTCGTTATGGTTCGGCCGACAATCAGAATCCTTCGTCCTTTGGGTGGCGCCACCTACACCGACACTTTGAATATCGCCTGGGACAGTCATGGAATTTGGAGCCGCCTGACTATCGAGCTGTACCGTGGAAAAGATCCCGCACTTATCATTAGACGGGGGGTCAGTCCGCAGGGCGTGTACAAATGGGTGATTGATTCGACTCTTGTAAATTCCGGAAAATATCGTGTACGGATCAGCACTCTTGAGCCACGGGAAATCGCTGCCTTCAGTGAAATTTTTGCTCTCGATTTCGAAGCTCACCACTCTGAAGGAGTACCCGTTGCGATTCCCGTGGTTCCCGATCCGACCACCAATACCAAGCCGGTGTTTCGGTGGCATGCGGTGAAGGGGGCTGCTCATTATCGATTGCTTGTTTCGAGTAGTTCGGACTTCTCCAACCCACTGGTGGCGATTCCGCTGGCAGATACCGCATTTTCACCGGATGTGGAGCTTCCACTGGGGCGGATTTTCTGGAAAGTGAAATCGGACCTTTCCGAGTCGTACAGTTCGGTGCAGTCATTTACGATTGCTTCGTCCGCGGTTCCGTTGCTGGTGAGGTTTGAAGGGAAAATGGTTGACACCGATCGTCCCGTTTTCCGATGGCATCCGGTTGCGGGAGCTACAGAGTATCGGATTGAGGTGTACCAACGGCCCGGATCCGAAACGGTTCTCGCCATCGATGTTCCCGATACCACATTCACTCCTTTTGCAGGTCTGGACCCGGGGTTGTATCACTGGCGTGTGAAAAGTAATGTCGATTTTCCTGGATATAGTGCATGGGACAGTCTGTTTGTGCCTCGAGAGATTGCGGCGATTGCGCACAACCGACCAGAGGTTGTTTCCGGGATACGAGTTCTGGTAAAAGACCATGCCGCGCCGGTTCTGCTGTACGGGACCACTCAGGGCGGATTGGTAGAGATTCGCCTGCATGATGCCCGCGGAAATCTTCTTGCCCGGGAAAACCGTTTGCACGCGGCTTCCGGTGAGTACCGCCTGCGGATTCCGAAGACGGTAACAGCTTCGGGAATGTATTTCTGTACTGTGCATATGGATGGTCGGATCTTTCGACAAAGAGTTGTGAGGACAAAATAGACGTGTTCGGTTCGCGAGGTGGTTGGACCGGAATTGCCGACCACCTCGTCTTTTTTCCGGCCGATCCCACGGATTACCCGCAGGTATGTCGTGAAGTTTCTCAAGAATCGTGAACTATATGAAGCCGTGATTTGCGATCTGATCCCGACCGCTCGGGAATACCTCTGGATTGCCACCTCCGACCTCAAAGATATGCACGTCCATCATGCCGGTGTAATGATGCCGTTTCTGGGTCTGCTTTCAAACCTTCTCGAGAATGGAGTCGCGATTCGGCTGATCCATGCCAAGGAGCCGGGAGAGGCGTTTCGACGTGATTTCGACCGCTATCCCAACCTGATCGAAGGGCTCGAGCGAATGCTGTGTCCAAGGATGCATTTGAAATGCGTGGTTGTCGACGGCAGACACGTATACATGGGAAGCGCCAACGTTACCGGCGCCGGTCTGGGAGCAAAGAGCGTTCGCAAGAGAAATATTGAGGCCGGGGTCCTGTCCGATGCTCCGGAGATTGTCGGACCGGTACTCGAATTGTTCGACACCGTCTGGATGGGAAACTATTGCACCGACTGCGGAAGAAAAGAATATTGTGCCGACTACAGGGATATAGTTGATGAGTAAGACGGAAGACATGATGATTGAAACGGCCGGAAGGCTTAGGCAGGAAGTCGATGCACTTTCGTTTGCTTCTCCGGTATCGCATGTGTATAACCCGCTTTCGTATGCGTGGAAGCCTCACGAGCAATACATCAGACGCTATGCGCGGTCTTCCAAACGGGTGCTGTTTATTGGGATGAATCCCGGTCCGTGGGGTATGGCCCAGTGTGGAATACCGTTTGGCGAGATACAACTGGTTCGCGACTGGCTGGGGATCACCGGTCGGATCGATCATCCGATACCCGAACACCCAAAACGTCCGGTGCACGGTTTCGATTGTACGCGGTCGGAAGTCAGCGGACGGCGGCTGTGGGGGTTGTTCAGGGATCGATTTGGTACCGCCGACGCCTTTTTTGAAGATCATTTCGTCGCAAACTATTGCCCGCTTGTCTTTATGGAAGAATCCGGGAGAAATCGTACACCGGACAAAATTTCCGGTCATGAAACCGTTACGCTTTACGCCGCCTGCGATCGTGCGCTCGAGGAGACCGTATCGGCTCTTCGTGTGAAGTGGGTGGTTGGCGTGGGGAAGTTTGCGGGAAAGTGCGCATCTCGCGTGTTCGCGGATTCCCCCGGTATTACAACCGCCGACATCCTTCACCCAAGCCCAGCCAGTCCCGCCGCGAACCGAGACTGGTCCGGAGCTGCGACGAAACGGCTGAGAGAACTGGGCCTCTGGACCTGATAACTGCTAACCGCTTCCATGCGATCCACGACAATTAGCTCTAGCCCAAGTTTCGCAACCAACTCACGGTCCCGCCCGGCGGGACTCAAGGTATCTCCCCGGCGAATCCGGCAGTTCACGGAGAAGTGCCGGTCTGCTCCAGATCATCAACAGTGGACGAGTCCTTTGAGACGGCCGGGTTTCGTCCGAACCGCGGGGTGGAAATTATTTCCCTATACCCAGACGAAATGTCCCCTTCCTGACTGAATTGTTCATATTGGCTGCTCTGTGTATTTCCTCTGATATCAACCTCTTACAGGTTTCTATCGGAGTCGGCACGAGAATCGCTACCGGCTCTGGACACGAGGCACCGAATTCTATTCCGGAGGACTACAATGTTACAAGGCATCCACCTGGCCGTTCAGGGAATGACCACCATGATGCAGAAACAGGACCAGATTGCGCATAATCTGGCCAATGTGAATACGACGGGTTACAAGCAGAGCGGCCTGTTCACGAAGTCATTTCAGAAGTATCTGGCCAACGATCAACGGCAGCCCTTTGCCAACCGGGAATTCCGCGTTGATGAACGGTACATCGATTTTTCCGAAGGGCCGATGAAAAAGACCGACGGTAAACTGGATCTCACCATTCGGGGAACCGGTTTCTTTACCATAATGACTCCTCAGGGAGTCAGGTTTTCGCGAAACGGGAATTTTTCCCTCGATCCCGACGGTTACCTGGTGAATTCCTCCGGGGCAAAAATTATGGGAACCGACGGCTACATTCGCCTCGACCGCACCAGTGATGTTCTTGTCACCGAGAAAGGCGATGTAATGCAGGAAGACAAACGGGTCGGGACGCTCAGGGTATCGGATTTTGAGAAGCCGTATGCCCTTATTCGTGAAGGCAACGGATATTTCCGTCCGGAAAAACCTGAGTACGAAGCTTCAAAGGCGGTGGGCTTCACGATCCGGCAGGGCTTCCTGGAGGCTTCGAATGCAAATCCCATTCGAAATATGGTAGAGATGATAGCGACCCATCGTCAATTTGACGCGAATCAACGCGCTATGACTTCTCAGGGAGAAACCCTCGAGAAATCGATCAGAGAAATTCCACGAGTTAACGGATAGGCGATCGAAACGATCGGGAGACAATCACTATGATTCGCTCAATGTATACCGCGGCAACCGGCATGGAGGCGCAACAGCTTTACATGGACACGATTGCCAACAACCTCTCGAATGTGAATACCAACGGTTTCAAACGCTCAAAAATGGAGTTTCAGGACCTTTTCTATCAGACTATTCTTAGGCCCGGGGTGCGTAACCCGGAAGGGGAGATGGCGCCGGCCGGTATCGAAGTGGGTCTGGGTGTACGACCGGCGGCATCATACAAAATTTTCTCTCAGGGGTCACTCAACGGTACCGACAACCCTCTGGATTTGGCGGTTGGGGGCGAGGGCTTTTTTCAGGTGATGCTTCCCGACGGTACAATCGGCTATACTCGGGACGGGCAGTTCAAGCTGGACGCGGACGGCTCGGTGGTGACTTCACGCGGTTTCCGGCTCTTTCCGGATATAACCGTCCCTATAGGAGCACAAGAACTTACGGCAGACGGAAATGGAATCGTCAGCGTGACCCTGCCCGGGGAGGATGCCGCTACGGAGATTGGTCAAATAGAACTCGCTCGTTTCATCAATCCCGGGGGGCTTCGTTCGGCTGGAAACAACATGTACCTGCCGAGTGATGCTTCGGGCGATCCGATGTTCGGAATTCCGGGAGAGGATGGGACCGGCACGATAATGCAGGGCTTTGTTGAGGCATCCAACGTGCAGATTGTAGATGAGATGGTCAATATGATCACCGCTCAACGAGCTTTTGAGATCGTCTCAAAATCCATCCAGGTATCGGAAGATATGCTTCAGACAACAAACAATTTAAAGAGATAGTGAAATAGTCTTATCTACAAGACCCTGCGTATGATACGGAAAACCATTCAAGCCCCGACAGCGCGCGTTGGCTGGATACTGTTGGTCTCGATCGCATCCGTCTCGGCAGGTCGGGTGCCGCTGATTCTGGAATTTCAGGATTCCGTCAGGGTAGTGGGTGCTGAAATTCGTCTGCGGGATCTTCTCCTGGAAACCACGGAAGCGGGCGATCTTGGTGACATAGTCGTCGGCGAATCGGCGCCGCCGGGATACGCACGACACGTGAACACAAGAGATCTCTTGTCATACCATTTGAGATCATGTGGACGTGATGTGCGAGTGGAATCCCATAAAAGAGTTCTCGTGACGACCGTCGCATACACCTTTCAAGTATCTGATTTTAAAAAAGATATAAAGCGTGAACTCGATTCTCTTGTCGGTTGGCCGAAAGGGACCTGGACGGTTCGGATCATCGATTCAACAAAGAGCTTCCGGACACACCATCCCGAGGTGAACATATCTCTCAAACGATTGCCCAATCGACCGTTCGGCGCTACCGCATTGCGATTACGGATTGTGCAGTCGGGAGATACGGCGGAAATGGACATCAGATGTCGGTTCGAGGTCCACAGCCCGGTCCTTGTCGCGGCCTCGGACCTCTCTCGAGGTACCAGGCTTTCGGCCGTAAATGTCCGTCGAGCAAACAAAGAATTACTTCGGAGTACTCAATCTCCTTTTGTCGAACTCTCGGAAATTGAAGGATTTGAGCTGAAACGTTCGGTGAGTGCCGGCACGGTTCTGGACATGAGAATGGTCTCCCCAATCCCGTCGGTCAGGGAAGGCGATCTTATTACGATATCTCTGGCAGGCAAAGATTTCACGATTCATCTGAATGCTCGTGCTCGCGAATCCGGAGTAGTGGGGGAGGATATCTGGGTTGAGAATCTTGTCTCGCACAAGCTCCTGAAAGTTCGTGTCTCTGGACAAGGGAGAGCGGTTGTCACTTCGATGGAGGGAACATGAAGATGGACAAGAATCACAGAACGAGAAACAAAGAACAGAGTCCCGCTCCGCGGGATCGGCGAAACTTGGGTTAAAGCAAAGGACAATACCATATCGAAGAAACTCCCGATCGGAGCTGAACGGATTGCTGCGAACCATGGAAACAAAGTGAATAGAATCATGAAAGTATTTGTATATCAACTGGTTATCGGTGTTGCTCTGCATACCGTAACATTCGGGGCCCCGGTCCACAGCCTGTATACCGACCATCGTGCAATGAAGGTGGACGATATACTTACGGTGTTTATCGTCGAAGAAGCGAAAGCCGGCAGCAAAACTGGAACGAACACCAGTAAAGAGAACGAAATGGGCGTAAGCGGTCTTAACGGAAGCGGTGCATTGGACTTTCTGCCGTCGTTCGGGGCTTCCGGAGGATTCAAAAATGTGTACGACGGCAAAGCCGGTACTTCGCGGGAGGGGAGTCTTGTCGCTCGTGTTTCGGCTCGGGTCATCAAGGTGTTGGATAACGGAAATCTCATGATCGAGGGAAGCAAAGTTGTTGAAATCAACGAAGAAAGAGAAATCATCAAGATATCGGGAGTGGTCCGACCGCAGGATATAGAAGCGGACAACATTATCTATTCCCATAGTGTGGCTGATGCTGAAATAACCTATTCGGGAAATGGCACGGTACACAAGGGGCATCGTCCGGGGCTCGTAACCAAATTCCTGAATTGGATTTTTTGATCCATGATGCGGAGGTTCTCGGTCGGGAATTTCAACCGCATGTATATGGAACGATTATTATTGCCGCAAACAAATAACTTCAGGGCCTGAAACTCTGACTTTCAGGCAAGTACGGAGTACTCAGGTATGCGATTGATTACAACTACGGCCACGGTTCTTGCACTGGTTCTCGGTGTCTTCGTTCGTCCGGGAGAGGCACAGCAGATGGTCCGCGTCAAGGATGTGGCCTCTATTGCGGGTCTGGAGGACCTTCAGTTGCTGGGATACGGGCTGGTGGTCGGACTTGCCGGGACCGGGGATCGCAGCAGAACGACGTTCACCGAGCAAACGATTGCGAACATGTTGAAAAACATGGGAATAGAACTGCCCCAGCGTATGATGCATGTCAGGAATGTCGCGGCTGTCATGGTGACGGGAAAGCTTGCTCCTTTCAAGAAAAAGGGTTCCCGGTTTGACGTAACCGTATCGTCACTGGGGGATGCATCGAGTCTTGAAGGTGGAACACTGATTTTCACCGCCCTGCAGGGCCCCGATGGAAACGTGTATGCCTCTGCTCAAGGGCCGCTTGCCACTGGCGGGTATGATGTGCGCAATTTGGGAATATCGCACATAAAGAAAAATCATGTTCTGGTCGGACGGATTCCCGACGGGGCAATCGTCCAGGCTGAGTACGCCCTTAACAGCTTACAGAAAGGCGACTTACGTCTCTCCCTGAGTAGCCCTGATTTTACCTCGGCGGTGGCTTTGGCTCGTGCGGTAAACGAGCACTATGAGGAGGACTTTGCGTATCAACTCGCCCGTGCCGAGGATCCCTCCACAGTGTTTCTCGACTATGCGGTGATTACCAGGGATTCTGTCAGAAACCATATCCCTCTCATTGAGTTCATATCAGAAGTGGAGAACATTACTTTTCCGATAGCATCACAGGCAAGAGTGGTGGTCAATGAGAGAACGGGAACGATCGTTGCGGGTGGCGCGGTTCAGATTTCAGAGGTGGCGGTGACTCACGGAGGTGTCAAGATCGAGGTCATAAACATTCCGGAAGTTGTGCAGCCGCAACCATTTAGTATGGGTCAAACCGCTATCGTGCCGAATCCGAAAATGATCATTGAAGAAAAGGAGGCGGAGATGTCCGTTCTTCGAGGAACAACGACAGTCGCCGATCTTGCTCACTCACTCAATTCCCTCGGAGTCTCCCCTCGGGATATCATTGCGATACTTCAGGCGGTCAAACAGGCTGGTGCATTGCAGGCGCAGCTTGTGATAATGTGATGGGAACTCGCCCATTTTCTACCGGGGCGAGAAAATGGGGACACGGCGCGTTGATTCTTTCGTGAGCAATGCAACGATGAATCGCGAGGACCAATTGCTTGAGCTGCTTTCGGCTTTCGTTCCACGCCCTACGACGAATTTTCCCCCCTGCTTTATAATGCAAGTATCTATTGCCAAGAATTAATACGGGCGCTTTTCGCCCCCATTTTCGTTGCTCGTCGGTTGAATACTTCCAGTATTCGTCCTCCTCACGCCTCAATGGGAACGAAAATCGCCTCGCCTAAATTCACGCCAATTGTCGGACACCACACTAGCCCAAGTTTCGCAGTCGAGAACGAGCAGTATGCAATATACTGCACAAGTGCACAAGTGCACAAGTTGGGAGCTTTAAACTCTTTTTTTCATCGTTCATGGAGTCTTCAGCCGTTATCTTACCTCCAATACCTGTGATCTCAACGAAACCTTCGCCGGGCGCAATTCCAAAGGAGAAAAAGGTGAGGAAATTCCCAATTTCATTGAGTGTAAATAAGTCCGTCAATTCGCGAACCGGCATGCTGATTATCTGCCTGATTTTATCCGCGGTTGGCGTGAAAGCTACATCGTTTGAAGCCTTCTGGGAGTATGAGTACGAAGAAATAGAGGTTCTGCTCGATACTATGCGTTCGTATGATGCTCTGATACCGGAAGGCGAAGTCTACGAGCATAGTCTCGATCCGCACGGGGCACTCAATGAAGCCGATCGAAATCCGGTTGATGTAGTTTTACGGCGCACCGAGGCGCTTCTAGCCCACATTTCGCAAATGGAAAGCGCTCCCGACCTGGGTCAACAGTCCGGCAGGTTGAATGAGCTTAAGCAGGCTGCCTCGGGCGGATACGGCAACGAATCAACGGCAAAAGCCGCTTTTCTGGATATTTGCAGGCTGCGCCGGGAAATCGCCTTGAAGAACCCGCTTCTGGATTTTGACCAAATCGTTACCATGGGCGCAAATTTCGCCGGCGGATTCATCCAGACGGTAGGATACCAAGCCAATGCCTCCGCGGCAGACAACCAATGGTATCGGGAGGACTACTACAATACCGACTGGACCAAAAACAACATCGAGGGCAGCTACGGATATCATGGTGGTGGTAACAGTAAGTGCGATCCTCAACTAGACTGTAGTTCTCCGAGCGCGGGGCCCCGGATCATCACGAATTTCAAAACTGAAACTTCACAAGTTAAATACTTGATTCGCGACATAATAAACAAGAATCCCGGAGCCTGTTCACTCATCGGCAACTCGGACCGTGAATGGAAAGGCATTTACGATCTTTCGTTTGATGGTGATACTCTGCTTTTTGCCACTTCACCGTCAGGGTGCCACCGCTCGCTGCATCTGTTCAAGTGCGCGGTGGACGGTTCGGGGCTTGTGCAGCTTACCGACGGTGCTCTCTCGGATTATGATCCGGCCTTTCTGCCCAGCGGCAAGATCGTATTCGTATCGCTTCGATCGTGGACAGCCTCACGATGTCAACCGGGAGGTGGGGGTATCGGACCTTTTTCCGTAGACGGACGCACCTATAAGGGCGAAATGGAAAAACTTCAGGCGGGTGGTCAGTTGTGGAGAATGAATGGTGACGGCTCCGACATGCATCAGATAAGCTTCCATGAGACCAACGAAAATCATCCGGTTGTTGACCACGACGGTAAACTGGTGTATATGCGGTGGGATTATATCGACAGGGATTTCAACGCCGGCCATCACTTGTGGACGTGTTGGCCCGACGGACGGGACCCTCGAGCGCCCGCGGGAAACTGGGCTCGTCCTCACTACGCCGACGACCCGGTCAATACCCGGGGCAGACGTCCCGAGACCCACGGTCATGCCCGACCGATTTCCGACCATCCCGGGGAGTACATTGCCGTGGCCGGGCATCATCACCAGTTTCTTCCCGGAGTGCCGGTCCTGATAAATACGAAGATCGAAGACGACAACGAAATGGCGCAAACGAAAATTATCAAAGGCAGATGTTTCACACATGAGCAAGGACCAAGTCTTTGCCCCCCTTGCGGAAAATTCAAACTTGGTGAAGTTTTCAAAAGGTATCTGACGCCGTGGCCGCTGAACAGAGATTTCTACCTGATCTCGAGAAATGAAAATCATACACTGGGACGTGGTATCACAGTCATGCTGCTCGACCGATTCGGTAACGAAATTGTACTCAGCATGAACGGAGGGATTGGGCCACGACCACTGCGCAGCCGCCCCAAACCGCCGAACCTTCCGGACCAGAGCTGGTCCGGTAATCGGTCAAAAGAAGAAAAACGACCGAAAGCAGTCATATCCGTAAACAATGTCAATATATCCGATTTTGAGTGGCCGGCGGGAACCAAAATTGAAGCTTTGCGTATTATTCAGATCGTTCCCAAGCCCTGGAGTTGTCCACTGGGGAACAACATGGCGATTGGCTGGATGGCGGGTGGAATCGCGCGACATGTGCTCGGAACAGTTCCGGTTGAGGAGGACGGAAGCGCCTATTTCTTGGCGCCGATCAATTCTGAAATCTATTTTCAGGCACTCGATTCGCTGGGAATGGCGATGCAGTCAATGCGATCCGGTACATATGCCCATCCCGGCGAGCATCTAAGCTGTCTTGGCTGTCATGAGAGCAAATGGAATATGCCGCCGCCCAATCCCAGCCCCATCGCTCTGTCCCGGGACCCTTCACCAATCACCCCCGAACCCGAAGGGACCCTGCCGTTCAATTTCCATGTCCTGGTGAAGCCGGTTTTTCAGAACACCTGTTTACCGTGTCATGAAAAAGAAGGGAGGGGCCTGATGGATCTCAATTACGTGGATCCCCAGGACAGCTCCAAGCCGGGGAGACTCCACAAGTACGCGTTTTTCTTTAGAGGCGCGGGGCAAAGCCCCAGCAGCAATGAAGGAATGAGGACTGAAGCCGGCAATTTTGGGTTCAAGGCTTCGGATTTAGGCAAAAAACTGTTGTCTACACACCGCGATCGTTTGACTGAGGAGGAGTTCCGCAGAGTAGTGGTCTGGGTCGACGCCAACTCGATGAACATGTCCGCCTGTTACGATTTCGACAAACAAATGGCGGGAGAGGTCGTGTGGCCCATGCTGGGCGTGAATACTCCGGGTAACCCCCAGGCGCTGGACCCCGGAGGGGATCTCACAACTAATCGTCGAAAACTTCAGAAACAGCAACGAATGGGAGACGGAAGATTTCGGATAGGAGTTCGGGAGACCGCGGGCGGAACGCTAATAGTGATTGATACAAAACGCGCGGTACCGGTTACCATATACGACATACGTGGTCGAATAGTGTACCGGACTATTCTCGACGGGAAAATGAGAGAGTCTATCCTCAACCTTACCGAAAAAGCAGGGACATCTTGCGCTGCGATAGTATCGGTCGGGGAGGAAGGCAACCGTGTCGTAAAGATGGTTCGCTCGATCCGGTAACCCGGCTTCGACAGTCGAAAGCCGCCCTACCGAGCGGCGGCCGCGAAACCCGGGTCAATACTGTTTCAGTTGGGAGTTTACAAGGAGTGGAAATTACAGGATGAAAAAAGTGCTTGACGGTGGAGTTTTCTCGGCAAAGGTTGTCGGTTCGATCATTTTATTTGCCTTCCCGATAATTCGGCCTGCGTTTGCCGATACCGGAGCGGGAAGTCCGGAAATGTCATCCATACCTCAATATGTAGTCGATTCCTGGATACGTGAGTACGCACGACTCGAATCGTGGCTCAATTCCGGGGAGCGCTGCAACACGGCCGTGGTGGGGCTATGCGATGCCCAGGCGATGATTCTGCCTGAGGACCATACTCCGCTCGACGTAGTACTGCGTCGAACCGAAAGCCTTCTGGGAACCCGAAAGTATGCGGATACCTGGCTTGAAACCGTTGATGCTCTCCGGGAGTCTTCCAGTAGGCTCGGGAAAAGCACCGCGGCTCAGCAATCACTGTTTATGGAAGCCTGTGCGTTGCGTCGTAGTGTAATGCTTTCGGATCCGCGTGTCGATTTCGACACAATCGTTTTCATGCCCAACAACAACTCTGGAAACGGGTATCCGGAAAACGAAGCGTACAAGCATCTCACCAACAAAACCACACCCACCGAGTGTCGTTGGCATGATGAGGACTATAATGGCCATGATTGGTCCAAACCTCACATCCCGTGCGGCGAATATAAAAAGAAAAGACTTGGAGCGGGGCCTTCTTTTCTGACGAATTTCCGAGCGGGAACCCCTGAAGTCACCTCGATTCTGGAGAATTCGGTTGTTTCCGAGGGACGTCTGCAGGGCCGAAAACTGAGTAATCAAGGGGTATTCAACGGCATTTATGATTTGTCGTACGATGCCCGGGAAATAGTCTTTTCATTCGCTTCGGATACCGAATACGTTCAGCATCTGTTTGCGGTGAATGTCGACGGTACAGACCTTCGCAGGCTCACCGACGGGGGACTACACGATTTTGAACCATGTTACGTTCCCGGAGGTCGAATTGTCTTTGCATCGTTGCGCCGTTGGATTACCCAGCGCCATCATCATGGAGATCCCGGGTCGCACATGGCTATAGCAACGCTATTTTCGATGAAAGACGACGGCACGGACATGTTTCCGATCAGTTGGCACGAAACATCGGAACTATTCCCGTCAATTGACAATGAAGGGATGCTGGTATATACGAGATGGGACCAGATCGATCGAAACTACGGCTCTGCCCACCACTTGTGGCGTTCGTACCCCGACGGCGCCGATCCGCGATGTTGGCATGGAAACTATCCGGATCCGCACATGACGCTGGACGGAGGTGATGTCTGCGACGGTCGCGGTAAACGACCCTGGGCCGAATATCACTTCAGGGCAATTCCGGGAACGACCGGCAAGTATGTTGCCATTGCGGGAGCACATCATGGTCCACTGCCGGGTGTCCCCGTAATCATAGACATAACCGTACCCGACGATAATGCAACGGCTCAAGTGAAGAATATTACGGGAGCCTGCTACCGCAGTGAAGCGGTCGATCCGGCATGTGACAACCGTCCAGTATGCGACACCGCTCTCCCCGCCGATTTTGCCACACCATGGCCACTGAGTGAGGATCTTTTTCTCGTCGTGCGTACCGGTCGCGATCAGGAAGGAATTTATCTTATCGATACGCAAGGGAATATGGAGATTCTTTACAGTGGAGATGCCTATGGTCCGCGCCCACTGAAGCCGCGAAATGTGCCACCGGTGCACAACAAGTCGTTTCAGGGTGAGCGCTCTTCGCTTCCCGGCCACAAACGAGCCACTCTCAGAATCCGCAATGTTTACGAAGCCGATATGACGTGGCCAGAGGACACCCGTATAACGGCAATCCGCGTTCTCCAGGTTGTACCAAAGCCGTGGAGTCGACCGGTTCGAGACGACCCGGTAACGGGCAAGGGTAGCAACTGTCCTGTTCGGCACGTCCTGGGAACGGCACCGGTGGAGGAGGATGGGAGCGCCTTTTTCGAAGCACCGGTGGGCAGAGAGATCTATTTCCAGGCTCTCGACTCCAACGGAATGGCTTTTCAATCAATGCGTTCCGGAACGTACGTTCATCCCGGCGAACATCTTGAGTGTATCGGATGTCACGAAGATAA
>CAYFVL010000146.1:0-14763 GCA_964346405.1 uncultured Fibrobacterota bacterium | reverse complement strand
TGCTGGTCCGGGTGGTGGTTAAAAGGAACCACAGAGAACACAGAGAGCACTGAGATTTTTAGAGTTTATGTTGAGCTGTCCCTTCGGGACGTTGGTTAAAAGGAACCACAGAGAACACAGAGAGCACTGAGATTTTTAGAGTTTTTGTTGAGATGTCCCTTTGGGACGTTGGTTGAAAGGAACCACAGAGAACACAGAGAGCACAGAGATTTTTTGAGTTTTTGTTGAGCTGTCCCTTTGGGACGTTGGTTGAAAGGAACCACAGAGAACACTGAGAGCACTGAGAATTTTTTGAGTTTTTGTTGTTTGTCCCTGCGGGACTTTCCGGTGACTGTTATCAATTTAAATTGTGCCGTTTCAGGAGGGAATATTTCAAGGATGTGGGGGATTTCGGGATGAATGATTTGTCCACACTGCAAAATGGTGCAGGGGCGGTGAAATGGTTCTCTTGGGCTGTAATCGCTGTTTTGGGACTTGTGGGGCCTGGTTTGGATCTGATCACGGATGTGCTGCGAAGGCCTCGGAAATCGATTCGCGTAAACATATTCACAAGATTCTGGTGGGCGGCGGGATATGCCGCCCCGAATGGGGCTCCAGGGTAGCTATCTGTTATTCGTATCTCTACAGAGATGTCGGCCCTAACGGGCCTGAGGCAATTTCGAACTCAAGAGCGAGCATTTTATCAAACTCAAAGCCACACTGCGATTCAGTGTTCAACGAAGCACTGACGATGCTTCGACCAAAACGAGACAGCGTAACGCACAAAACCACGACAAACCCATCTTTGCTATAAGCGGCGCAGGAGGCAAAATGCAACGGCGGGATATGCCGCCCCGAATGGGGCTCCAGGGTAGCTATCTGTTATTCGTATCTCTACAGAGATGTCGGCCCTAACGGGCCTGAAGCGATTTCGAACTCAAGAGCGAGCATTTTATCAAGCTCAAAACCACACTGCGATTTAGTGTTCAACGAAGCACTGACGATGCTCCGACCAAACGAGACAACGTATCGCAAGAACCACCGACAGCCCGGCGGCATGTTTTAGGGAGGCTCTAAAGAGCCGACCGAGTTCTGCCGGGCGGACAAAAACGGGCGCACTCGACTTTAACTCAGTGACCAGGGGTGTCGGGGGCCGTGAGCAGGACCGGCGTTTTGAAGAATTTTAGTCCTCAATGAATTCTGTAATCAGGCTCTCCTAACCGAGAAGCAGTACCATTTCCAGTTGGATTTCATTTATTTGATCAGGCGAAGCCTGCAGCGAACGCTGGTTTAGCGGGTCTCACCGCATACACGGATAAAAAACAAATGTCCGCTCCCCCGCCTCGGTACGAACGTTTTCCCAGACCTTGCTCTCGATTTCGGAGCCGTAGCGGTCGAGAGCCTGGACACGGAGGCGGTGGTTGCCGGCGGGGACCGGGATTCTTCTGATCTGCACGGTATTGGGTAGAAAAAAGCAGAGACGGGTATCGGCTTTCTCGAGTTGGTCGGCAAGAAGATCGGTACCGAAATTAAGCAGCAGATTGACCATCGGGTCTTTCGTGGTCATTTCATCTTTTGCCCGCTGCGCAGCAATGGTCCGAATCACGACCCGAAGGGCGGTTCGAGCCAGGGTTCTGGTTTCATTGTCTTTCATATCCTGCTCGAGAAGCCGGCCGACATCGGTCAGAACGGCGGTGCGCAAGACGGTCGACGACGAATCCACCCTCGCGGCAAAGCTCCGAGTCATGGACTCGCGGTGAACGACCGTCGGAAGCGCGAACTTGAGGTGAAATGTCGTTCCGGCTTTGGTCTTTTCGTTATTGTGCTCCCGTCGAAGTTCCGAGGGGGGAAGGGGCGGGGCGGGAAGGAGAACCGAGATGGTATCACCGTTGGGGTCCATATAGAAACCGGCGATCGCACCGCCCACAATATAGGTGCCCCAGAAAACAGTTTCCTCGAGTACAGGCCCTTTTCCCGCATACCCGATCAGGACAATTTCGCTCTCCCCCGAATCCGGATCGGGTCCGGGAAGCGATGTCGGGGAGAGGTTCAGTTCCTCGATGTCCGCGTCCCTCCCGGCCGCCGCCAATCGACGGTAGGCCATGGTTTCCACGGGGAGCGGCGCTTCGATTGGTCCATTCCGGTAAGCCTTGACGGAATGATACAACGAAATCGCGGCATTGTCGTGTTCACCCTGATTCTCATATGCCAACGCTGATATGAAGTGCGACAGCCCATCGTCGTTGTATTTTCCCCGACGAGCACCGTCCTGGTCCTTGAACCGATCGAACACCAACTGAACTTTGCGCGATTCCACCAGGGCTTCGTCGTACTCCCGTCTGGCCAGGTAGTTCAGCCCCAGGAACTGGTGCAGGAGAACCTGCTCGTACCGACGTCCCCGGTATGGGCGTATATTGTCGTTGGTCAATATCGCGGCGGCTTCGTTGGTAACCGACCGCGCGTACAGATCGTCCAGCGTCTGCTCGGCTGCCTCGAGTTGTCGAAGACTCGAATCGAACATCTCGGCATAGTGAAACAGCAACCCCTGGTCGAATCGATAGAGGAACCGATTCAGGCGCCCGTACAGTTTCTCATGCTCGCGCACCTCCTCGACAGCCGTGACAAACGCGCCGTTCTCAATTGCATCTCCGAGTTCCCTGACCCGAAGGAGACTTCGAGCGGCACACGACAAAAGTAGCGCGCACGACACGACCAATGTGAGACGCAGCCGGTATACGGACAATTCTTTCATATTGAATTATTGCCTTGGCCCGACTTCGACAATCGACTCACGGCATTCTGCGTAAACCGTTGCAGGATCTTGACTTTGAAAAACACGTCGCTCCGTTCGGTACGGCGTCTCTCGACTGTCGAAGTCGGGTTGGGGAATCGGCGGACGAACGGAGTTCCGCCGGATTATCCCGGGACCGAACCCGAATCGCTCCCGGGAGGAATCGATACGTTTTTTTACAGCGTCGCGTTGGCGCGGCTGATATACTTCTTGATCTTTTTCGTGCCGATCCACAGCTTTTTGTGGGTCTGGAGTTCTATAAGCTCCAGATCGATCTGGTAGTACATGACCCGATCACGCCCTTCCTGGTCGGCAATCGTATTGATACTACCGATCAACATCAGATCCGCTCCGGATTCTTCGAACTGTTCCTTTTTCGTATCTTCCGACGCATGGTCCTGCTGGCTTTCAATTTCGTTTCGAAGCTGTTCGCGTTCTTTACGGCTCGCTACGAATTCCACCTTGCCGGAATTGATCAGGTTACGCTCGAGATCTTTCACGAATGTTTCGACATTGATATGCTCGTGGCTTTTGTTCCGGACATCACCGACTATTATTGTAGGGACCGGTTGTTTTGCGGCATATTTGCTCGTATACCAGGGACGAGTCAAACAATCGGAAATCATCTCTTCGGCAACCAGTCGAGAATCGGTATCGTTCCATTTACCACTCAGATCCGTTGTACGGTCCGGATCGATTCGTCTGACCTGCTTGCCGCATCCAATCGACGCCACCATCAGGGCGGCCAGGGCGATGCCTGTTATAAGTCTTCTGCTTTGCATGAAACCTCCTTATGGTACTTGCTGCTTGTCCGGAAACTCTTGAAAAAAACGGTCACTTCGACGCCACAGTGTCCGTCCGCTTTAGTTAGGACAGACTCTACCTGTATAACACATGAAACACTGAATTCCGTCACTTCTTTTTGTCGAGCACCACTCGCGGACTACCGGTCGTCCATGTCTTCACGTATACCGGCGGCGTCTTCTTCTATCCACTCCTTTTGCTCTTCTTCGCGGGCATCCTGCTCGAGACGCTCCATCATTTCCCGCTGTTCTTCCCGACGACGCTCCTCCTCGGGGTCACGAACCTCGTCCCCGGCATCCACCGACTCCTCGTCGCCCTGCTCGGAGGGTTCTTCGGTTTCATCAGCCTCCCTTTCATCAGCCTCCGTTTCGTCGGTCGAATCGGTAGTCGCGATCCGGGATGCATTCTCAGGTTCCTCGTCGGTTTTCTTTGTCGACGTCTTCTTCTTCCGACGCTCGGCCAGACGTTCGTTCTGAAGCTCCTCGATTGCCTTTTTGGTGGCGGCAAGCTTTGGACCGGCAATTTCGGTACATGCCTCCGAGTCCGGATACTTCTCACAAAGCTTCTCATACAGTTTTCGCGCCGTAGCATCGTAGTTCAGCACGTTATCGCATAACCACGCCGCTCCATACAGACTTTTGGGCGCATATTGCGTTTCGGGATATTCCAGAGCGACTTTCTGATACGCCACATAAGCGGCCTTTGGATCGTCATCGACAAAATAAAGCCGCTCCGCGCTCCTGAATGCCTGAAAGGCCGAGTCTTCCGTGGTTTGGACCGTAACCGGCACCTCCAGGTCTTTCTGTGAGCGTTTGGCGTATTGTGTCCCGGGATACCTCTCGATAAGGGCGCCGTACAAACTGTCCGACCTGGTAGTATCCTGCTTGACATATCGCTCGATCCATGCCCTTGCATACAGCGCTTTCATAGTTTCCCTGGGATCGGCGGCTGTGTCCGACGTAATAACCGCAAACCAACTGAGCGCCGAATCGGGCTCATCGAGCCGAAGCCAGAAAACCTCCCCGAGCTTGTAACGCGCCGCATTGAGAGACGATCCATGGTCGAGTGTATCGACAGAATCCGACACCATCGTTGAATCATCCATCACAGCCAAAGCTTCCACCGAATCCCGCAATTCCGGCAGTTTTTTCAACGCCGCAAGCCGTTGTCGGGCATCGTCACGCATTTGCGGATCGGACAGAAGACTCGATGCTTCCTGATAACACTCCCGGGCTTTTTCGAAATCGGCGTTCGTATGCTGATAGATAAGTCCGAGCCGATACCAGGCCTCGCCCCGGACCTCCTGCGGCCCGGTTCCGACGGTAATGATTTCGAACTCTTCGGTTGCTTCTTTTGTATTACCGGATCGGACCAGGGCCAACCCTCTTCTGAGGCGAATCTCAGGAAAGTACTTTACATTCGCATTTTCCCGGAGTGCCCGATCGGCTATTTCAACGACTTTTCCGTATTCCTCAACTTCCAGTAAACAGTCTATCTGAAGAGCGGCAAGTCGATATGCCAAAAAGGGATACTTGTCCGGATTGGGAGCACCCTTGAGAATATCAAGTGCCTCTCGGTACTGCCGAAGATCGTAGTAGAGCCTGCCGATTTCGACCATTATTTCCAGGCGACGTTGCGGGTTTCTCACCGACGACAGGGTCTTGGTCAGAAGCTGAATCGCCCGAGATTTCCCTTCCTGGCGAATTGCCAACCGTGCTTTGAGCAATGTTATCTGCTCATTGGCGTTAAGCTCGGGATAGTTGGCCAGGATGTACTCAAATGTCTCATCGGCTTTAGCGAGATTGTTATCCTCAAGAAAAGCCTTGGCCAGAAAAAGAAAGGACTCCTGGATGTAGGGAGATTGGGAAAATTCCCGCTGAAGTCTTCTCATGCGATGGATTGCACCGGTATAATCGCCCTTGTAATACTCGGCTTTGCCCATCAGGAAAATCGCATCATCATGCCACTTTTTGCTTTGAGGGTAGACATCGAGCAGTTTTTTTGATTTTTCCACCGTGCGATCGTAGTTTGAGATCACGCCGCCGGGCAACTCCGCGGAAGTATCGGGATTGTGTTTCTCAAAACGAGTATGTTCCCGTCGTGCCGCCTTGTAAGCTGTCTTCGCATTGTAGAACGTGTTCAGGTACGGACATTGAACCAGAAAAAGGACAAGTGCCGCGAGTACCAGAGGAATGAAGTTCTTTTTTGCGGGTTTTCCGGAGTTCGGCTGTGCCATATATAATTCTGTGCCCCATTTGCCGCCGAAAGACGACGCAATTAGTTTCAGACGGAGAAAATAAATCCCATGCGGACCTATTTCTCACAATTCATTGGGCTGGGTCGGGTCAGAAGATATTTTTAACTGTGACCTCGTCGTATTCCGCATAAGGGTCCGACAGATACGCGATCTCACCGGAGATTGCAATGCACCGAGTCGGGTCTTGGCCCCGCATGTCGGGAAATCGGTGTCCACGACGGAATCCAAAGTGTTTAAAATGAACAGTGTACCCAATTCATTTAGATGAAAAATATCGTTAAGATTACTTTGTTTGTCCCCCTGTTATTGTCTGCTCTCTATGGGGCCGACAGTCTGGAGACCGTTACGCCCGAATCCGTTCCCGAGAACGTTTCATTGGATACATCGGATACAATGACGATCACGCCATCGTCGGACGTTTCAAAGAACTCCGCAATGCCCGAAGACACGACGATTCCGGGTATCCCCGAGGCCGCGGCCGCGGCCGATTCGACGCTGGATTCACTTGCCGCTGAGGCGCTTCGTGATTCACTGTCGGCTATCCGGGCATACGATCGTGAAATACTCTTGCATTACCCACTCGGGAGCGATTCGCTCTACGGGGGGGATACACTGTATCCTTTCCAATTATATGGTTCCGATGCTTCCGGGGTGGGGGAACTTCTGCGGTTCAATCCACTCTACCTGTACGTACCGGTTACTCTCACCTCTCAGTTGAACCGTTTTCTTCCGTACGGGTTTTCCGGACCGCACTCCGCGCTCCTGCCGTGGAACGGTACGATTCCGGAACTTCCGAGATACGGCCGGGGTACCGATGCGCTCTCGATGGTCGATGCTCGCGAATTCTATCTCCAGCCAATGGGCAGACTCATGTACAGTCCGCAGCCGGTTGATCTTATCGCTCCGGAAACGATGATTTTGTTTGAGGGAGGGCAGGGATCGGTGTTCGGCGAAAAACTGCTGAACCTGCGATTCGCTCGTCCTGTCACCAAAAACGCCGATATCGGAGCATTCACCAATCATCGAACGCTCGACCGAAGGAATTTCAGCCACTCTCGAGGGAATATCTACGGAACATACCGGGATATCTACCAGTCCCTGGGGGTCGATACGTCACTGGTATCCAGCAGCGGTGTGAATCCCCTGACTAACGAGCACATTTCGTCCATACGAACAGTCTGGCGCCCCGCCGGACCAACTCAATATCGGTTTTCCTACCAGTATGCCGATCTCAGCAATGATATTGCAGCGGAATTCCCTCAGGCAGAATTGGGAAATGAAGGGAATCAATTCACTCTCGGTTGGCTGGCGCTGTCACAGTTCGAACACCGTTTATCGGCCGGCGTCTCGGATCTCAGGACCGCAGGCTTACATATCGACGCCGACATTCAGATGGAGAGTGAAAACAGCACTCTGGAACCCATTACCGCTCCCGAAACATTCCAGAAGCTCAGCGGAGACCGAAATGGGTTGCAGGTCGGGATACGCCCTGCGCTACCGACACAATTCGGCGTATTCTCTCTTCAGATAAATACCCGAAACCAGCGTGTGAAACGTTTCGATCGCTCCAAATGGGATCTTGGGCGATATCGATTGGAGGGTGGATATAAAGGCAGCGCACGATCCGGATTGTTCACCGGCGCCGCGTCGGCTAAGGCGGGATACCTGGGGGTGAGTCTCGAGGATAGTCTGGAAAATGCACTCACCTGGCGCACCGAACTGGCTGTCGGATCGCCTCCGTTTCAGGCAAAACTCTTTGCTTTTCAGGATGTCATGCCGTCGATCGTTCCCTCGGATACCATTTTCACACTCATGCCGGGACAGTTCGCGGATCGATATCGAGCATTTGGGGCACAGACTCGCCTGAAATACGGCCGATTGGGCCTGCTGCTTGGTGCAACAAGACTACAGGGGGTGGAACCGGAATCGGTGGAACTGTACTGGCCCGGGGGCATACCTCCCTATCGTGAACCGCAATGGGTTTTTTCCGTAGCTCCTGTCCTGGGGCGACTCAACAGAATGTCACTTACTTCGGGCTGGCTTTTTGCGAACACGAGACCCTATGTAAAAAGCACCTCGGTTTTTTCATATTACAGCGACACCACCAGAACTCATCCTCGATTCTTCCTCGATCTGGCCGTCACTTACTGGAGCGAACGTGATACGCTTTCATTTGCCGGAATTGATACGTGGGGAAGACCGGTGCTCGATGTCTACATAAAAACGGCGGCACAGATCAAGACTTTTCGTTTGTTTTTCAAAATTGATAATTTTTTCAATCGAAAACTCGCGTATGTGCCGGGCTATTATATGCCGGGCCTGACATTCCGTTGGGGATTCAACTGGCTACTGCAAGGGTAAAAAGAGAAGAACCAATATTTCCGGACTGTTATCCGAATCCGCGGAAGAAGGAATCGCCCCGATGTGGTTTTTCTCTTTCAGCAAGGGCAACGAGGATCAATAAGATGAAATTTCAGGCTATTGCCGATGATCTGACGTGTACGATTCGTCATCGGAGTTCGGAGTTCGATACGGTTGAAATTCAGAGCGTAGTGGTTTCGGATCTTATGTCCGACGCGCTGATCACCGAGAAAGAATCTCCGATTCTGGTCTCTTCCCTTGCCACCGTCCAGACGGTCAGGACCGGGGATATTATCGGGGCTCTGGGCCTTCTGCTGGTGAATGGAAAAAAATGCGATTCCCCTATGGTAGAGCTTGCCCGCGAGACGGACATCAGTCTGCTGGAGACGGCAATGGACAAATTCGACGCCTGCCTGTTGTTGGGAAAACTGCTGTGTCGCTGAACAGTCTACCCGATTTTCAGAATTCTTCACTCGTGGTGCGCGATCTCATGATCCGTCTGCGGGTGGGCGACGTGATGTCAACTCGCCTGTTCACACTTCCCCGCGATACTTCATTGCGCGACATACAGCACCTGATGAAAAAAGAGGGAATCACCGGCGTTCCGATTGCCGAGGACCGACGGGTGTACGGAATAATCAGCGTTGACGATATCATCAATGCACTGGACTGCGGATATATCGATGATCCAGCGCACCTTCATATGACCCGCAATGTGGTTGTGCTCGAGGAGCACCTTCCGCTTACGCTGGCCGTTTCCAGTTTTCAGAACTATTCGTACGGACGGTTCCCGGTAGTGGACAAAACGGGTCTTCTGGTTGGGATAATCAGCAGTCGAGACATTCTGACCAAAATGCTTTTAGAGATCAATAAGGAAGTGGATCGGCTTGAAAATTTGATACCCACCGACGAAACGGCGCCACCCAAAGACTTCCATCGTGAATTTATCGTAAAACAATACGACCTCGATACGGCCGGGATAGCCTCGGGCACGGTGAAAAAGCACTGTACCACCCGGGGGATCGATACCAGAACCTGCCGACGAATCGCGGTAGCGGTCTATGAACTCGAGGTGAATCTGGCGATTCATTCGGTCGGCGGGGTACTGACCTGTTCACTTCGCGGAGATTCTTTCCGGGTTGTCTCGCGCGACAATGGCCCGGGAATCCATGATGTGAACCAGGCGATGACCGAGGGCTACACGACCGCGGTGGACTGGGTGAAAGCCCTCGGATTCGGAGCCGGAATGGGATTGCCCAACGTTAAGCGTGTGTCGGACGATTTTACCATTTCCTCAACACTGCACCATGGAACCGTGGTGACCGCTACGATTTACCTTTCGGGAAAGGAGATATCGACTGATGAAACCGCATGATCTATTCACGGCTCTTGAAGCGGAGATCCTTCTTGGCGGAGGGCCGCACGAAGTCGAAAACGCGTACACGGGAGATCTTCTCAGTGACGTTATCGCCAATGCTCCGGACAAAAGCGTTTTAATCACGATCCAGGCTCACCTCAATGCCGTTGCGGTAGCGGCGATGGCCGGTGCGTCCGCAATTCTTGTCTGCAACAGCCGTCTGGTACCGGACGACATGCTCGAAGCGGCCCAAAGGGAGGGTATCGCGGTTGCGCGCACAACCCGCGATCAGTTTCGTTCTTCTCACCTGGTATATCGGATACTGAACGAACATGGCCATTTGCCGGATTGACTTTCACGTTCATTCCTGCCTCTCTCCCTGCGGAGCCCTCGATATGTCGCCGATTGACATCGCAAAGACCGCACGGGAAAAGGGACTGAAGTGTGTCGCACTGTGCGATCATAACAGCGCCCGTAATGTCCCCGCGTTTGAGAAAGCCTGCCGAAAATTCGGGATTTATCCGCTGTTTGGTATCGAGGCCTGTACGCGGGAAGAAGTACACCTTCTGTGCATTTTCGACACTCCGGAAGCCGCTCTGGAGTTAGGGGAAACCCTTTACTCCCGCCTTCCCCCGGTAAAGAACGATCCTGAAAGATACGGTGACCAGCCGGTCGTCACGGTCGACAATGAAATCATCGATTTCATTGCGATTCATCTAGGTTCAGCGGCCGACATCGGTCTTTCGGAACTCACGGCCATGGTGGTCCCGAAAGGACTTGCCATTCCCGCACATATCGATCGTTCGATGTTCAGTATTGTATCCCAATTGGGAATGTTGACAAAGGACCCGTTCGATGCTGTCGAGTATTCCCCTCACTGGGGCGGCACCACCAACCCGGACCCTTCAAAGCGGGCGCTCCCCCACGTTACCGGCTCCGACGCTCACTACCTGCATCAGTTGGGAAGCGTGCATACGGCTCTGGATATAGACGGACCACCTACGGTTGCATCTATTCGTGAGGCGTTGCGGGGTATGGCAGATGTTTGAGTGTCGGTCCTTGAACATTCCCTCACTCCCTTTAGTCCCCCCCCTCTCCCGGTTACGGGCGAGGAGGAAACGGCTTCGCGGCAAGTCTCACTCGTTTTGCACTTGGTTAGAGTCCCGCGGTCTTGAGAAGAAGCGTTTCTATACTGGATACTGAACCACACTGAGCTTGATTTGGGGACGTATTTTCCGTTTGCGCCTATTTGAAGTAATTGCTTAACCGATTTCTGAAAAAATCGATCTTGCGTTTCTGCTTTCTGAACGTGAAATGGCGACGAAAACCTCGAGCAACCGGTACTTGCTTATCGATTTTCGATATGATTTCCTCAAAAAATGAGAGATAGGTGGACAAATCGAAGTATTCGTTCGGGACATTGTCATGAAAGTAAGGTTGATTGAGGTATTCCAGAAACAGGTCATCGTTTCTGTCTATCTCGATTACTCTTTCGACCACTTCCTGCATTGTGCGATATTCGTGGCAATTAATGAAGCTTCGTGGATTGAATTCTTCCACGATTTGCGCCGTCTACGTGTCGGTTGCGCTGACATTTTCAAGCACCGTTATCATTGTAAAGCTGCTGTCCGACAAAAATGAAATCGACACCCTGCACGGCCGGATCACTAACGGCTTCCTTATCGTTCAGGACTTCGCTCAGTGAAATATTGGGTTTTTCATCAGAAATGGGCGCGCTCCTTGCCGGCATTTCGCTCGCCTCGACCGAGTACCGCGATGCCATCGTCGGGCGGCTGAAAGCTATCCGGGATTTTCCGCTGCTGTTCTTTTTTGTAGCACTCGCGGCAAGGATTGAGTGGGCGGGCGACTTTTCACTGCTTGCGCAAGACCCGATATGCGAAAATTGGGCTGGTCCTTACCGAATATGGACTCCGGACCCACCACTTCCTGATCACTTGCCGCGAATCAACAACGTGAAATAAAACGTTGCCCCTTTACCTTCTTCGCTTTCCGCCCAGATCCTGCCTTTATGGCGTTCCAGCACTCTGTGAACCGTTGCCAGCCCTATACCGGTGCCGGGAAATTGTGTATCCGAATGCAACCGTTTGAATGGAGCAAAGAGCATTTCCGCGTAAGTCATATCGAAACCAGCGCCGTTATCCCGTACATAATAGACCCGCTCGCGGTCTTCTTTCCGCATGCCGAATTCGATGCGAGCATCAGACTTCTTACTGGAATACTTCCAGGCGTTGCCGAAGAGATTTGAAAGAACGATATGCATCAGTCGTTTATCACCATACCCTTTGATTCCCTCGGCAATAGAGATTTCAACCTTTCTTTCCGGGCAAGCTCGATGGAGTTCATCGATAATCGAATCAGCCATGGCGCTCAGATCGATTTCTTGCGGATTCATTTCCTGGCGCGATATGCTCGCCAGGCTGAGCATATCGGTTATGAGTTCATCCATCTTGTCGGCACTCTTTACTATTCGATCGAAGTAGTCCCTCATGTCGCTGTGCATTTCAGCAGAAAAATCCTCAACAATGATATTACTGAAGCCCGTCATGGTCCGTAGCGGTGCGCGAAGATCATGAGCGATGGAGTAAGAGAACGATTCCAGCTCCTTGTTGGTTGCGGTAAGCTCCTCTAATTGTCGTGTGATGGTCTCTTCCGTCTGCTTTTGGCCGGTGATGTCATGAACCATGCCGATGGATTTAACGGCGCGGCCGGATTCATCCCGCACATGATAGCACTTCTCATGGACAATGCGAATTTCTCCGGTCGATTCCCTGACAATCCGATGTTCAATTTCATAGCCATCGCTATTCTCCTTCAGTGAACCTGAATATGCCGCGTCAACCTCCCGACGATCATCGGGATGCACCGCAGCGAGAAATGCTTCGTAGGTAGCTTCGAATTCCCGCGGCTGAAAACCAAAAATCCTGTAAACTTCATCCGACCAGATTAAATTACCATGAATGACATCGAACTCCCAACTCCCGAGGTGAGCCATCTTTTGGGTACTCTTGAGCCGTTCCTCACTTTCGCGCAAGGCAAGCTCTGCCTGCTTCCGTTCCGTTATATCGCGACAGATACTCTGAAAAACCATCCTTCCATTGAGATTGACAGCCACGCCGCTCATCTCGACAAATCTGGACACACTGTCATTTCCACTGTGTATATGTTCATCCGTGACCTTCTGACCGGGGCCGACTCCACGAATAAGCCTGTCAATCCGTTCAGTCTCGCCGGGCTGGTGGAAACTCTTGTATAACGAACCAACCAGATCGTCCCGCGAATGGCCAATTTGTTCCACGGCGCTCGGATTCAGGTCAAGTATCCTGTTTGAATCGGGATCGATAATGAAAATCCCGTCATTCGCATTCTCAAATAGACTTCGATACCGTTCTTCACTTTCACGCAGCGCCTTGAGCGTCTCATGTTGTTCTACGGTTTGGCCCAGCCTCTCGGCCAGGGCATCGATCAGCCTTCGCTCTTCTCTTTGAAATGGCCCTTCAAACGATTCGGGCCGTGATTGTGTATATATCGCCTCGACGAAGCCCCTCTCCCGTCCCGATACGCGGATAACGGATCTTTGCGATGATGCGGCCTTTGCCAAAGCACCCGATTGATACGTTTCGCCGTCAAACACGATGCGACCTACCGCAATCTGGGAATATTGCCAGGCGGGAGGGATGAGCGTGACCAATCCCCTGAATACGCCCGCCGGCTCAATACCTGCCCGGGCGGTCAACTCGAATAATTGGTAAAGACAGCTCAGCTCCTTGATCCGCTCCCCAAGTGAGTGGTTAGTCTGGCCCACTGCACTTTCAGCCGACTTGCGCTCTGAAATATCAAAAAGCGCAACACGGATTACTCCAGGACCGGTGTTTTCTTTCGCGAATGGGACACTCACCAATTGGGCGTCAAATGAAGTACGGCCTTTCTTGTATAATCTGATTTCACATGCCATCGATGTGCCTGCTCGAAGGCCTTTCAGGTACAAATAAAACGTATCCTGATCGTCCCGATGAACCAGGGTTGTGAATGGCTTGCCCGCCAAAAAGCGTTTCTTGTATCCCAGAAGCTCCGTTGCGGTCAGGTTAATTTTTGTTATCTCGCTTTTGGCGCCAAGTGTCAAATAGCCTACCGGGGCATAATCGTACAGATCCGCTAGTTCCCTGTTGGATTCTTCGAGCCGGTTCTGCGTACGGCGAAGCTCATCATTCTGCATCTCCAGCTCGATCTGATGCAACTCCAGATCATGAATAAGCGCATCTGCCTCGGCCCTGGACTTTTTCATGACCGGCCCTGGCCTCGATGCAAGCACCTCCTCGGCTTTTTTTCGTAGCGCCGTTTTTCCTGTTTGTTTGCCGGTTCTTGTCACACGCATGAACTCCTCTTGCCCTACTTTATGTATGTATGTTCCGTATTGCCGCGACGAACTTTCCGCAGAGAACGCCGTTCTTTTTGAGGGAATACTGAAATATTGAAAAAATTCTCTTCTGAAGGGGTCGATCCATGTAGATGAGTACATTAGCCCAACCGATCAGGTCCAGTCGCGAGAAGGGTGCATCCCCGGCCAGGTCCCGCAAAGCAAAAATGACGGATCCACCGGCGCAATTCGGCATTCCCGAGTATTTTGCCCGAGACTCCTGCTGAGCCATTGCCGGCCCCCTTTATGGCTTTGATTCCCACGATTGGGAATTCCGCGTTTTTCGGCAAGGAACCATGTGAAGGTGCTTTCTTGCCGGAGTGCCGCTTCCTGAATGCCTCCGCGGGTGTGTTCCTCACGGAAACCATTATCACCTCTGATCGGGTAGTCTAAACAAGGAAAAAAAGAATCAGCAACCGTGCTTGTGAACATATCAACATACTTCAGGTTCAGAATGCCCCATGTTTCGGGAATAACCAAAAATCATGCCACTCAATTTCGCCCGGGACGGGGCGAATCGGCTATTTCCTCTGCCACCGCCTCATTGTCTTGAACGGGGGCTGTTTTTGCCTTCTCGATGCCTTTTTTCCGTCTTCTTTCTTCTCGCCGCCGACTATAATCTCATTGTGTTATACATATTGCAAACAAGGGGACGCCCCATGCCGCGGTTGCCGCCTGTGATATCGCTGGAGTGCCTGCGACCGAAGGGTGTCGGACACGAAAGCGCTAACCCAGGTTTCGCAATCGACTCACGGCATTCTGCGTAAGCTGTTGCACGA
>CAYFVL010000145.1:0-14774 GCA_964346405.1 uncultured Fibrobacterota bacterium | reverse complement strand
AGATCGTGCAACAGCTTACGCAGAATGCCGTGAGTTGATTGCGAAGCTTGGGTTAGGAAAACCAGGAAACGGACACTGACCGGGTAGTAGAGACTGACGCCTGCCGGATCGAAAGGTGTTCTCTTCCCGACTCAGTTTTTTCGGGGATTGGTGCGGCAACACGGCGCGCGCGACGGCGGTACGGGATCATCTCCGAAACCCCCAAAAGGTCGGCATCTCAGGATACGCCGGACCGAAAGCCCGATGCCGCGAAAAAGGCCGTGAGTTCGAAGTGCCTCGAGTGCGTACCGGGAACAGGTGGGGGTGAACCTGCAGGTGTGGGGAAACAGGGGCGAGATGAAAACCTGGTATATCCTGACCACTAAAATACCCGGAAGAATGGCCACTTTCTTGATCGCATTGTAATTGATTTGCATACCGCGGTACTTTCATTCGGGTACTGTTTTCTTACGGTGAACACGATTGCCGGGATAAAAATTACGTTTTGAACATAGATAGAGTTAAACAAATGACTGAAATTGATATTTTGAAACAAGCTGTTTCGAATCGGATACTTGTCCTGGACGGGGCTATGGGAACCATGGTGCAGAAGCGTGGTCCCGTCGAATCGGATTATCGGGGGAGTCGGTTCGAAGGGCATTCCCACGAACTGAAGGGGAATATCGATGTCCTCACTCTTTCCCGACCGGATCTTGTGGGAGAGATTCATCGTGATTTCCTCGAGGCCGGCGCCGATATTATAGAGACGAATACGTTTGGAGCCAATGCTATATCACAGGCCGATTATGGTTTGGAATCGCTTGTGCATGAAATGAATGTTTCCGCCGCCCGCATAGCCCGTGAAGCCGTGGATGAAGTCTCGACCTCGAAGAAACCTCGATTTGTCGCCGGTGTCCTGGGTCCGACGAACCGAACATTGTCCATTTCACCCGACGTGAATAATCCGGGGTATCGCAATGTGTCGTTTGGTCAGGTTTCCCGGGCGTATCAGGATGCGGCTCGGGGGTTGATTGACGGAGGTGTGGATTTGTTGCTGGTCGAAACGGTGTTTGACACTCTTAACTGCAAGGCCGCGCTCTTTGGCATCGAGGATGCATTTGAGAGTGCCGGGAAGACGTTGCCGATTATGATTTCGGTGACGATAACAGACGCGAGCGGACGAACTCTGTCCGGGCAGACCGTTGAGGCTTTTTATTATTCGATTATGCATGCCGATCCGTTCAGTGTCGGGCTTAATTGCGCGCTGGGGGCGGAGGATCTTCGGCCGCACGTGGAAACCCTTGGCAGGATTGCCGAATGTCGAGTTAGTGTTCATCCTAATGCAGGCCTCCCCAACGAAATGGGAGAATACGAGGATACGCCGAAAAACATGGCATCGGTGCTTGAAAGCATCGCGAATGAGGGGCGTCTCAATATAGTCGGAGGATGCTGTGGAACGACCCCTGAGCATATCGCCGCGATTGCCGAACGTGTAACGAATGCTCCAGTTCGGCCGGTGCCGCGGAAAAGTACGGTACTGCGACTCAGTGGTCTGGAGCCGCTCGTGATCGGGCCGGATTCATTGTTTGTAAATATTGGAGAGCGTACCAATGTAGCTGGATCGGCAAAATTTCGACGACTCATATCTGAGCAGGATTACGAAACCGCACTGGATGTAGCTCGTTTGCAGGTCGACGGAGGGGCGCAGGTTATCGATGTAAACGTCGACGATCCAATGCTCGATGCGGTTTCGGTCATGGGCGCCCTTCTGCAGATGGTTGCCTCTGAACCCGACATCGCCCGGGTACCGATCATGGTCGATTCGTCGCGATGGGATGTGCTCGAGACGGGTCTTCGGAGGCTTCAGGGTAAGGGGATCGTGAATTCGATCAGTCTGAAAGAGGGCGAAAAGCCCTTTCTCAACCGAATTCGGACTGCTCGCAGATACGGCGCGGCGGTGGTCATAATGGCATTTGACGAGCGCGGGCAGGCCGATACGCTCGAGCGGCGTTTGACAATATGTGAACGTGCATACCGTCTTGCGGTCGAAAAGGCGAATTTTCCTCCGCAGGACATTATTTTTGATCCGAACATTTTTGCCGTTGCGACGGGAATCGAAGAGCATAGAGCTTATGCCCTGGATTTCTTTGAGGCAACAAAACGGATCAAACAGACTCTTCCGCATGCCCGCATTTCCGGTGGAGTCAGCAATGTGTCTTTTTCGTTCAGGGGAAACAATGCCGTGCGGGAGGCAATGCACGCGGTTTTTCTCTACCACGCGGTACGAGCCGGTATGGATATGGGTATTGTCAATGCTGGACAGTTGGTTGTGTACGAGGAGATACCCAAGGAATTGCGGGAGCGCATCGAAGACGTTATACTGAATCGACGTGAGGATGGCGTCGACCGCCTTGTTGCATTCGCCGAAACCGTCAAAGGGGACTCGGCGATATCGGGACCCGATTTGTCATGGCGTGAACAACCAGTCCGTGACCGTTTGGCGCACTCCCTGGTGAAGGGCCTCACCGAGTACGTGGAAGAGGATGTGGAAGAGGCTCGGATGTCTTCCGATCGCGCTCTCGATGTCATTGAAGGTCCGCTTATGGATGGTATGAAACGGGTCGGTGAGCTGTTTGGGGCCGGGAAAATGTTCTTGCCGCAAGTTGTCAAGAGCGCGCGGGTCATGAAGAAGGCGGTTGGTCGACTGGTGCCGTATGTCGAGTTGGAGAATGCCGGGGCGCAAGCTCGGAACAATGGACGGATCGTGCTTGCCACCGTGAAGGGGGATGTTCACGATATAGGAAAGAATATTGTCAAGGTAATTCTGCAGTGCAACAACTACGATGTTCACGATCTGGGAGTTATGGTGCCCGCCGCGGAAATAGCCCGGGCGGCAAAAGAACAGAATGCCGATATAGTAGGGTTGAGCGGTCTTATAACGCCTTCGCTCGAGGAGATGATCACTGTAGCCGAGGAACTTCGTCGTCACGACATTCGAGTGCCTCTTCTTATCGGCGGGGCGACAACTTCCAGGACTCATACGGCGGTAAAAATCGAACCGCACTACGATGGGCCCGTCATTCACGTGTCGGATGCGTCTCTTGCCTCGGGTGTGAGCGCATCTTTGCTCAACACCCGGACCCATGATGACTATGTGGCCTCTGTTCACCGGGAATATGAAGGCATTCGAAAAGAACGGGCCGGCGGTGAAAAGAAATCTGGAATAATATCTCTCGAGGAGGCTCGTTCGAGGCGGGTTCCCATCGAATGGAGCGACTATGAACCACCTATACCAGTGCAGACGGGCGTAAGGACCTTCGATGACTATTCTCTCGATGAGATCGCGCAACGTATTGACTGGACGTTTTTTTTCAAAGCATGGGATTTGGACGGGCGATATCCCTCTATTCTCGAAGATCCGGTTGTCGGTGAACAGGCGAGACGAATATTGGAAGACGGACGCGAGTTTCTTTCGATGATTATTCGTGAAAAACGATTACGAGCCGCGGGAGTATTCAGCATCCAGTTGGCCAATGCCGAACAGGACGACATCCTTCTATATGCGGAAGACGGCAAGCCGGAACCGGTTCTCACCATTCATACCCTTCGGCGGCAGACCCCGATAGCCCCGGATCGTCCACTGCCCTCGCTTGCCGATTTTGTTGCGCCTCGGTCGACCGGCAAAACCGATTACGCGGGTTGCTTTGCGGTAACCGCCGGGATCGGATTGTCTGACCTGGTTGCGGAGTATGATCAAAAGGGAGACGATTATGGCGCTATTATGGCCAAAGTGCTTGCTGACCGGTTGTCGGAAGCATTCGCGGAACGGTTGCATGAGCGTGTGCGGAAAGAGTTCTGGGGGTATTCTCCCCAGGAGAGTTTTAGCAACAAGGAGCTTTTCGGAGTGAAGTATCGTGGTATCCGGCCGGCGCCCGGGTATCCGGCGTGTCCCGACCACTCGGAAAAATTTCCCTTGTTCGACTATTTGAATGCCACGGACCGCATCGGGGTGCGTCTGACCGAGACCGGGGCAATGGATCCCCCCGCGTCGGTATGTGGGTACTACTTCGCCCACCCGGAATCGCGGTACTTTGCCGTTGGGAAAATAGGACGCGATCAGGTGGAAGAGTATGCGAAAAGAAAAGGAATGAAGGTTACGCAGGCGGAATTATGGCTGGCTACGAATTTATATTACAAATAGGAGCCGCCGCTCCCCAATCTCCGATAGGCAAAGAGGTTTTTTATGGATGAAATGAACGGCAATCTCCTCCTGGCATTCGGATTGACACTGTTTGCCGGTCTGTCGACCGGAATCGGCAGTGCGCTTGCGTTTTTCGCTCGACGTACCAATACACGTTTTCTCTCCGTGTCCCTTGGTTTTTCAGCGGGAGTCATGGTCTACGTGTCCTTTGTCGAGATTTTTTTCAAAGCCAAAGAATCGCTGAGCATGGAACTCGGGGAACGGATGGGAACGATTTTGACCGTTAGCGCATTTTTCGGTGGTATGGCCGTGATCGCTCTCATTGACAAGCTTATCCCGAAAGTCGAGAATCCTCACGAAATGCACAAGGTGGAGGAAATCCGCGAAGGTTCCGACCTTGAAAAAGAACATTCGGAGCGTAAGCTTCTCAGGATGGGTACTTTTACCGCCCTGGCCATTGGGATTCACAATTTTCCTGAAGGCCTGGCAACGTTTACCGCGGCACTGAGTGATCCGGCGTTGGGGATTTCAATTGCCGTGGCCATCGCGATTCACAACATCCCGGAAGGAATCGCCGTTTCAGTGCCGGTCTATTTTGCCACCGGTAGTCGGAAACTCGCATTCGTTTATTCCTTTCTGTCCGGATTATCTGAGCCGGTAGGGGCACTGGTCGGGTATCTTTTGTTACGGACATTTTTCAATGAACTTGTTTTCGGGGTGTTGTTCGCCTCGGTAGCGGGCATAATGGTCTTTATTTCTTTCGACGAACTACTGCCCGCGGCTCAGGAATACGGAGAGCACCACTTGTCCATTTATGGGCTTATCGCAGGTATGGCGGTCATGGCGGTTAGTTTGTTGATGTTTGTTTGAGGTTTGGGGTTCGGTTGACGGTTGACGGTTGACGGGTATACCGGCAAACACGCGGAGTGGGATCGGATTCACTCTTTGGGGGCGATGTATCTTCCGAAAAAGCATTCCGGTCAGCATGGCGGGGAGAGTAAAAGCGATCGTGTTGACATCGAGAGTGGTTATTCCGCCGTGTTGGAACAGTATCGTCTGAAAAAGTAATCCGGAGCCGATCGCCAACAGGGCATGTCGCCTCAGTATGGTGCCTGTCAGCCCGGTAAGGGTGAGATGTACCGAAATGAAGCCGATTCGCACGTGAAGCAGTGACGCAACGAAAATCCGGCCGGTTTTTCGTATTACGGGGTCGAATGTGGATCGCGTGAATAAATGAAGCAGATGAAGGAGTAGCATGTGACGGCTTTGAGTGTAAATCTGAACAAGTTTGCTCTGATCCGGAATTCGCGAGGGACCGACTCGCCAAACGTGGTGCGGATGGGAAAACGGTGTCTCGAAGCGGGGGCGCACGGCCTCACCATTCATCCGCGTCCCGACCAGCGGCATGCAACCTACAAGGATGTGGCCGATCTGTCGGAACTCATAGGAGTGTATGGTAGAGAGAGGGAACTCAATATCGAAGGAAACCCAATCGACAGGTTTCTTGAAGTGGTACTTCGATACCGGCCGGATCAATGCACTCTTGTTCCGGACGACCCCGGGCAGTTGACCTCGGACCACGGTTGGGACCTTGTGCGGGACCATGCTGCCTTGCAACCGATAATCGAGCGCCTTAAGTCCGAGGGCATTCGGGTCAGTTTGTTCATGGATGCCGACAACCTCGAGGGTATCGATATTGCGGCCCGGATCGGCGCCGATCGTGTGGAGCTTTACACCGAACCGTATGCACAAACATTCGGGAGTAATAAGGAAACACAAATCCTGAACCAGTTTCGCGCCGCCGCCATTCACGCATCCGACATGGAACTGGGTGTCAACGCCGGTCATGACCTGAATCTTCAGAATTTAAAAACTTTTCTTGGTCGAGTGCCAGAAGTTCTGGAGGTCTCAATAGGCCATGCGCTTGTCGTTGAATCCTTTGATTATGGGTTGGAGGAGACGGTGGGGAGGTACGTGGGGATTGTGGGTTGACGGTTCGGGCAATTCGCCATTTGAGATCGTCAATTTGAAATGGCCAATACTTCTATGAGGGATTTATTGTTGTTCGATTGTTTTCGCAGGACTATTTGGTTCGTCATGCCTCGGGTGGAGAGTTCGTTTTGAAAGGCTTCCCACGAGGCGCGGCCCGGGTCGGCTATGTAGGCCTTACCGGCAGGTTTCAGGTGATGCCGCAGGAATTCGGCAACCGGAACGATCCAGCGCGGTTCATAGAGGACATCCGCGCCAAAGATAATGTCGAATTGTCCGGCAAACGGGCCGGCTCGCCAGTCGGCGCATACAACCAGTGAACGGGTTTTCGCGCTTTTCTGGGTTAGAATATTGTACTCGGCAAAGCGACAGGCCGCGGGAGAGATATCGACCGTGACTATGTCCATCCCGACGGCGGCGGCCACGGCCGACGGTACTGCCAGCCCCGCGCCGATTTCGCAGGCCAGACAAGGACCATTGGGGGCAATGGTTTCCACAAAAGACGATAGAATCTCCGCGGAAGGCCAAAGTTCCGCCCAGTAAGGAAGAAATTTGTCTCGTTCGTAGAGTTCGTCCGGTATTGTATCGAGAACCGAGTCCGGGTCGGCCGGACGCATGAATTGACGTGAACCCGAAGGTCCTTCGAGACTGAATTCGGTCGGGGGAAAAGGAAGGTTCACCGCGCTAGACTACCATCCGCAAGCGCATGGATAACGACATTAGTTATCCATTTAAGCGATGCCTTGCGCTCTTCCTGGTTCGAGTTAGGGTCGGAAAGAGGTTTCTTCTCACCATATCCCTCGGCATAGGCGATAGCGAGTCGACCCTTGACGGTCGAGCCGAACAACGCGGGCTCTCCATATGGAAGCTTATCGGCTTTGGGAGGATCCGTGGCAGGGATCTCATCGATGGGATAGTAAGCGGAGAAAATCCCGTGTTTCCCATTCGGGAGCCGTCGGATCTTGCTGACGTACAAGGGTCCCGTTTTCTGCGCCAGATCACAAGCGATTTGATAGATGTAGTACCCGCTTTCCACTTCGTTCCCGTCGTTGTCAACCGCATACCATCGATAGTGTTTGTTTTTCTGAAGGTATGCACCGGGGAGCATATCTTTCAGGGTATCCTGGAAGACCGGGTTACCCAACCTGTTATAGATAGCAATTTCCACGTCGGTGGTGCGGGGGAGGATCATGGGAAAGAATGTCCACGGATGAAAAATCCGGGGTGTTGGTTCCCTGAATTTGTACCCGGAAACGCCCTTGTCGCTTTCCGAGAGTTTTGCGAGTGTCTGCTCGCCGACCGGATCCGCCAGTTCCTCATTGAGCAGTGAACCGATAATATCACGATTCCGGTACATTTGTTTGTTGTCGGTGGTATTGATGAAATAAATGAAGCCACCATTGTTTATGTAGGTGCGCAAGAAACTCATGTTCTCTTCTTGAATATTCTGGGCAACCCCCGCCGGTTCACAGAAAAGAATGGGAAGCTGCATAATCTCGGAGATTCTGAGAAAATTGTAGATTCCCCGTAGCTCACGACCGGTCGGTTTTTCGGTTTGTGCCGTCAGAGCATATGATCTTTGGGCCTCTTGGATGTAGTTCTTTTTCCATTCGTCCACCGGAGTGAATTCCTCGATCCGTTCAATCCACAGGGTATCGTCTACATTGAATCTTGCCTTGAACCGAATCCGCAGGTAGTCGGAGATAATCTTCCGGACACGTGACTTGAACAGAACGTAGTCTCCCTCTTCGACGTACGGAAGTGTACTGCTGATAATCTTGAGCGCATCGATCTCCGGCTCCAGTTCGGATACTTCCTTCACATCGGAAAGAGCGAGCTGCTTGGATTCACGCAACCATGTCTCGAAACTGCCGTATTTGCCGGAAAAAGTTACGTTTCGTGCGCCGAGCTGCGCCTTGAGATTGGTGTTCTCAGAGATGTAGTCGGCAATCATCTCAAGTTCACCGTTAATCCAGGCGGTGGTATCCTGATCGACGGGAAGCTCCAGGAGGGCGAGTGCCATTTTACCGCTTGTGCGTTTTCCGAACCCAGCCGCGGAACCCTTTTTGTCTTCGGTGATATTGGCCGAGACACCGAAATCGATCGAACTCATCAGATTCATGACAGGAAGCTGGGCATTGGATACCATACTGGTCATATCGGAGGTACTGATATCCATCGTGCCGACATCGAGGCTGAAATCGCCCATGCCGCCGTCGAAACCGGAGAGCATATCCGCGCTGAAACCATCACTGATCTGGGGACTCTGGGTCATGGCCCCGACCTCAAAAGCTTTCATATCCACCGGTGGTGGTGCTTTGAGCTGAGTGGACGGCGGCGGGGGTGGGGGAGGAGGTGGCGGCGGAGGCGCAACAGCCTGGACAACCTCCATGACTTTATCGGATATAACCTTATCCAGGCCGGTGGCTCGCAACAACAGGACTGCCGCACCAAATACTCCCAGAGAGAACAGGAAGGCTAGTTGGGTGATCTTCCGTTGCTTTTTTCGCTTTTCCGTAATCGCTAATGCCATTGCGCTCTTACCCTGGGCCGCGCGAGGAACACGCAGCGGGAAAATGTCTACAGTTGAACAGTACAGTCGGAACGGGAATGAAGAAAACGTCGCACATGCGGCATGCTCACAAACCTATGAATATAACGTCCCGCTGGATTTCCAGTCAACGTTCCATATCCTTACTCAATTTGACGATCTATATCATCTTAACCCAAGTTTCGCAGTCGAGTGCGAGCAACAGCTTACGCAGAATGCCGTGAGTTGATTGCGAAACTTGGGTTAACAGTACGATTACCCGTTTAAATTCGGTTGAGCGCTCTCTGAAAGTGTTTCCAGAGTATGCTGCACCTGTTTTTTTGTCGTTTGGTTCTTCATATTATAGACGCATCAGGAGGACGAAAAGTAACATTGGGGTTCGGGGTTTCAGCAATGGGGGAAATCCGCGATCCGTAGTCCGAAATGGTTTGACCATATGTTCTCTGGGTGGTATAATGGAGCTGACGTTGTGCCTGAGCGCATGGCTTTCGGCAAGTACTCACCACCTCGACAGTCGGCACGCTCATGCAATCAGTTGATGTGACACCAGAAAGTAGTGCGGGAAATATCTTTCCGAGCGAGTCCTGAGTCACTGTGTCCTTTCCGGTGAGGGCGCAGATTGTGGCGAATTCAGGTGCACGGAAAGGATGGGGGATAAATGAAAGGGAATATGTGTCGGCTGTACGATGAACAGTTGGTAAGGAATATCATGATTTCCACTGCAATGTCGGTGTTCGAGCACATACGGACCGGTGGGAATCCGCGGCAGGACGACATTTGTGATTACATCGAAGAGAATGCGGATCGCATCATCGAATCGACAATTGACGGGCTCAGTGACATTGATGACGGCGAAGGCGTAGACGATTTAGACGTGGGACCGACGCCCTAAGGATCTGCGGGGTAACATCGTGCAACAGTTTGACTTCCATCCCCGCCCAGCGGGAGGAGGGACCGTGGATCGGATGAAAATCCCGGGTCGGTTGGGCTCCATCGTACCGATATTTTATTGCGCGTAAGCCGGTATTCCTGTGGGTACACGGATACATGGAACATGACAGATTTGGCCATTTCATTCGAGCTTTTTCCATGATCTCTTGCAAAAACTTTTGGATTGATGTAGTTTATTCGTCTGCCGAAGTGGTGGAATTGGTAGACGCGCCGGACTCAAAATCCGGTAGGGGCGACCCTGTGCGAGTTCGATTCTCGCCTTCGGCATTGAATTCCACAACCGAAACGAGGGGCCAATGAGGCCCTTTTTTTGCATTTTGCGTGGTTTTCGGGAGGATTTGGACTCTGCACGGTCCATTGTCCGCACACCGAGAGCACGCCATTGCGATCTTGCGTTTGCAGCTCTGCTTTTCGTTTCGTTCTCCTTTATCCTGCTCAGTTGCTCCAAATCGACCGTAGGCCCCGAAGAACCCGGTGAATCTCCGGAAAGGCCATCATTCGTGCCGGATGCGATGCTCCCGTGCAATGTGTCGGTGGAGGATATGACCGATTCCGCCGCGGTCAGGGCTATCCTGGACTCCAACGAACTCTTTGATATGCCGGTACATACCGTCGCGGTGTTGCGAGGAGATACGGTGGCCGAATTGTACCTTCGATCATGCGGTCTGTCAATTATCCCCGAACACCTGGGGCTGCTTTCCGGACTTACACACCTTGCGCTGGACAGCAACTCTCTGATCTCACTTCCGCCACAGATTGGATGTCTGGCGGAGTTGAGAGTGCTTTCGGTAAACCATAATGAACTGGAAGAGCTTCCTCCTGAAATTGGTCGAATGGAGAAACTGTATACACTCTGGGCAACCGGAAACCATCTCACCCGCGTCCCCTCCACAATAGGAAAAATGATCGCGCTCCGAAACCTCTACCTGCATCGGAACAAGATCTCGGCACTACCCCCGACAATCGGCGACCTGCCACGTCTGTACAATCTCTATCTATGCGACAACGAGCTGGAATCGATACCTTCCGAGATCGGGAATCTTCAGGGCATAAACCTGATCGATGTATCACGGAACCGCCTCTCGTCGCTTCCTTCCGACATAGCTCGATGCAGCACTCTGAAAGCCCTTTTGATCGCCGAAAACCGTTTGAGAACAATACCGTCGGCAATTCTGAGTCTCTCGATTTCCAAGCCCGCCGTATCCTGCATGTCGGGGCTGATCGGTTTTTGCGACACGATCCCGAACCTGTCTATTAGAGGAAACCAACTCTGTGATGTGCCGGATAATATTGCCGCCTGGGCGGATACTCTCGCTCCGGGGTGGCGCGAGGAGCAGATCTGCGGCGAATGAAGACGATATCCGGCAGGGCATTTGCGGCTCCTGGTATCTCAAGCCAGGTTTCGCAATCGACTCACGGCATTCTGCGTAAGCCTGCGCGCGATTCGTTGTTATTGCCCATGAAAGTTGAAAGGTGGATATCCCTTGCTCTCGAAAATCATATTATTACTCCAAGCCCTCTCTGTATCGACGTACTGATGGCCTCGAATCGTCTCCCGTGGCATCACAAAGACCCCGCGGATAGATTCATAATCGCTACCGCCATAAAGGAGAACGCAACGATTGTTACGGGGGATGCCAAACTTGGTAAGTACAACGTGAAAACTATTGTCTGACTGAAAAGCTGCTTTACATGGGGTAACGTAAACTCCGCATTGTCGACCCAATTACGGGAAATCTTACGCGCTAACGGCACCGGTGAAATTATGAAACCCCGTGAAAGGAATCTGTGTCGAATACTCCTGGCAATCTGAAGTCGCGGAAGGCGGCATTACTGGGACTGGCGGCGCTGCTGATAATCGGGCTTGCCGTTGTCTGGCACTTCACCCCGCTGGGAGAACTGTTTGACCGGGAATTATTGGGAAATTACCTGGAGAAAATAAGGCACTATCGATTTCTGCCGGTAATCCTGCCGTTTTGCTATGTTCTCGCACACGCATTTCTTTTTCCGAACGCGATTCTGAATGCCGCGGTTATCCTGACTATAGGCGGATTCAATGGATGGTCATACGCCATGCTTTCAAGTCTCGTGTCCGCCACACTATATTTTTTTGTGGGCCGTCGCTATGGAGCTATCGGTATTCATGCATTTGAGGGTCGGCGGCTGGAACTGGTGCGGCATGCGCTACGCAAAGGCGGTTTTGGTGCGGTTGCCTTGGTGCGATTTGTCCCGGTTGCTCCCTACACAGTCGTGAACACACTGGGAGGGGCTATCGGGCTCAGTTATGTGGATTTCATCATTGGAACGTTTCTGGCTCACCTTCCCGGTACCCTTACACTGACTTTTTTGGGTGAGCAGTTATCGTCGGTGCTCGCGAGTCCTGATATTCGCAATATCGGGGCCGCCCTGTTGCTTCTGCTCGCAGGTGGATTAGTGATTTTTTTAGTCCGTCGGCATGCACATCGGCATGTAGGGAATGCACGGCATGGAACTCACATCGAAAACGGTTGAGCCAATAACTGACACACACAGTTTCGCGGTTCTCGCACCCAGCCCTTCCGTTTGCTTCAATGCCGAAGAAAAACGTATTATATCTGGTGCGGCACGATCTTTTCAAGTCCAGGACAACCATCGTGAGTTGATTGCGAAACTTGGGCTAGGCCAGGTATCGCAATACTGCTCGTTCTCGACTGCGAAACTTGGGGCAGATGCCTCAAATGACAATTTGATCTTTAACTTTTCGGCTTCGGCCGGCTCGAAGGAGGGACATATTATGTTTGATCTGTTGAAAAAATCAGTCTACTCGACTATCGGACTGGCCTATCTCACGCGTGAAAAGCTCGAAGAGATGGGCAGGAAAATGGCGAAAGACGCCGATGCCACTGAGGAAGAGGGGCGGAAGTTCATCGATGAACTTCTCAAGAAATCCGATGAAGCAAAGGGTGCAATGAGTCGGCAGATTCACGACATTGTCGAAAAAACACTTCGAAATCTCGATCTTGCCACCAGAGCCGAACTGCGGCGCCTGGAGAACAGAGTGGCGGAGCTTGAGCGCAAAATCGAACCCCCGACGGAGACGGGCCCTCTGGGGTGAAAACAGTTCGGTGAGGATAACTCCGACAGTGGAAAGGTGCTCATAGCGTTTCTTCGTTCTACCGTGTCGGCCTAATTCTGTAACCCAGGGAAAAACAACGATAGCTGATGAGCGGATCACAAAGAAAGAAACGTCGAGGCGGTCTGCATCTGGGCCGATACGGCGAAATACTCTCTGTATTTGTAAAATATGGGTTCGGCGATGTCGTCGACTCGCTCAATCTGAGCAAATACGTACCGTTCAATCGCCGGGTGACCGAAAAGTCGTCCGGTGTTGAGGCGGAGAAGAGGATATCACGATGGGAGCGCATACGATTTGCGCTTGGGGAACTCGGCCCCACCTTCATAAAACTTGGTCAGTTTCTGAGCAACCGCCCCGATCTTCTGCCTCCGGAACTCACGGCCGAGCTTTCCAAACTGCAAGATTCGGCACCATCGTTCCCAACCGATGAGGCGCTGGCCATTCTGGAACAGAGCCTGGGACAGGCGCCCGCGGAAGTGTTCCTGGAGCTTTCCCAGAAGCCCCTGGCTTCGGCCTCAATTGCCCAGGTTCATCTTGGCAAGTTGCGCAACGGAATGGAAGTGGCCGTCAAGATACGTCGCCCCCGGATTAGTCAGACCGTGTCTACGGACATGGATATACTCTACAATCTGGCCGAGTTGGTTGAGAGCCGAAACGCGCGTTTCAGAGCCCTGAAACCGACTCGGCTGGTCATTGAGTTTGAGCGAATGCTGCAGCAGGAACTCGATTTTACCAACGAGGCCTCGAACATAGACCGCTTTCGTTCTGATTTTCGCGACGATGGGAGTGTTCTCTTTCCGAAGGTGATTCACACGCTGACGAGCAGGCAAACGCTTGTCACCGAGTATGTGCACGGCTTCAAGGTATCCGACCTGGAAGGGCTCCGTCGGGCGGGTATCGATACGGTGGATCTTGCTCGACGAGGGGCGCATGCAGTTTTGCGACAGGTATTCATAAACGGATTCTATCATGCCGATCCTCACCCGGGGAATATTCTGGTACGACCCGACGGCCGCGTTTGTTTCCTCGATTTTGGTGCGATCGGGATCATCCCGCCGAGCTTGCGACGCCATTTGAGTGTCATTCTTTACGGCGTGGTGAAAAAGGATTCGGAGCGGGTGGTGCGGGTACTTTCGCAGCTTGCGGAATCACGAATTGCCGATCCCGAACAGTTGGAGTACGATGTCACCTCATTTCTGGAGCAGTACTCTCTATCATCTCTGAGCGAGCTGAACATGGGAGTTGTCCTCAGGCGCTTCATGAGTATCATATCCGACCATGAAATCCGGATTGTTCCCGGGTTCTATATTCTTCTCAAAACCCTGGTGGCTCTCGAAGCCCTGGGTCGTCGTCTCGATCCGGATTTTCGCATGGCCGAATACCTGGAGCCCTACGTTCGGAAACTGCTTCATGAGCAGCCTCGCCTCAAATACCTTCCGTATGATGCATTTTTCACCGCGATGGACCTGGTAGACCTGACAAAGAACCTACCTTACGAAGTTCAGGAGATCATGAGAATGGTCAAAGCGGGGGAGTTGCGGATACAGTATGAGCACCGGGGGCTTGAACCCATGCTGGCCCGACACGATCAGCTCGTGAATCGCCTGGTATTCGCTATAGTTCTGGCGGCCTTGATCATAGGATCGTCGCTGGTAGTACATGCCGGAGTGCCGCCGGTAGTGTATGGCATTCCCGTTATAGGACTGGTGGGTTTTGTTATGGCGGCAGTAATCGGCTTTGGCTTGATTTTCTCTATGCTTCGGCAGAAACGGGTTTAGGAGTCGTCATGAGATTAAAGTCTCCAGAAATCGCGAAGATATCAGGTCGGCTTTCGAGGCGCTTATGCAGCAATACAAAGGATACACTTCTTCCGTTAAAAGCGGCTCAGGGATTAACCTAACCCAAGTTTCGCAACCAACTCACGGTCCCGCCCGGCGGGACTCAAGGTATCTCCCCGGATACCCCTGCGCTTTTTCTAAGTCAATCTC